>JAEZID010000341.1 GCA_023416195.1 Pseudomonadota bacterium
ACGCGGGCCGCCTGCTGCATGTTGTGGGTGACGATGACGATCGTGTAGTTCTCGCGCAGCTCGTCGATCAGCTCCTCGATGTGCGCGGTCGCGATGGGGTCGAGCGCCGAGCAGGGCTCGTCCATCAGGATCACTTCGGGACTGACGGCGATGGCGCGGGCGATGCACAGGCGCTGCTGCTGGCCGCCGGACAGGCCGGTGCCCGGCTCGCGCAGGCGGTCCTTCACCTCGTTCCACAGGCCGGCGCGCTCCAGCGACTTGGTGACGATCTCGTCCACCTCGTCGCGGTGGGTGGCCATGCCGTGGATGCGCGGGCCGTAGGCGATGTTGTCGTAGATCGACTTCGGGAACGGGTTCGGCTTCTGGAAGACCATGCCGACGCGGGCGCGCAGCTGCACGGCGTCGATGGCCTTGCCGTAGACGTCCTCGCCGTCCAGCGCGATCAGGCCTTCGACGCGGCAGTTCTCGATGGTGTCGTTCATGCGGTTCAGGCAGCGCAGGAACGTGGACTTGCCGCAGCCCGACGGGCCGATCAGGGCCATCACGCGGTTTTCCTGGATGTCCAGGTTGATGCCCTTCAGCGCCTGCTTGGCCCCGTAGAACACCTTAACGTCGCGGGCGACCATCTTGATCGGGGGACCACCGGCGGAGGCGGAACGCGTCGTGGCCGCACCGGCGGGGATGTGAGTCTGGACGCTCATGGGATTACCAACGCCTCTCGAATTTCTTGCGCAGGAAGACGGCCAGGCCGTTCATCAGGATAAGGAAGCCCAGCAGGACCATGATGGCGGCCGAGGTGCGCTCGGTGAAGGCGCGCTCCGGGCTGTCCGCCCACATGTAGATCTGCACCGGCAGGGCGGTCGCGCTGTCCGTGAAGCCCTGCGGGATGTCCACCACGAAGGCGACCATGCCGATCATCAGCAGCGGCGCCGTCTCGCCCAGCGCGCGGGCGGTGCCGATGATGGTGCCGGTCAGGATGCCCGGCATGGCCAGCGGCAGCACGTGGTGCGTCACCGTCTGCAAGGGCGAGGCGCCGATGCCCAGCGCCGCCTCGCGGATCGACGGCGGCACCGACTTCAGCGCGACGCGGGCGGAGATGATGATGACCGGCAGCGTCATCAGCGCCATCACCAGACCGCCGACCAGCGGGGCCGAGCGCGGCATGCCGAAGAAGCCCAGGAACACCGCCAGACCCAGCAGGCCGAAGATGATCGACGGCACGGCGGCGAGGTTGTTGATGTTCACCTCGATCAGGTCGGTCCAGCGGTTCTTCGGCGCGAACTCCTCCAAGTACACGGCGGCGGCGACGCCGATCGGCACGGAGAGCAGCATGGTGACGACCAGCAGCAGGAAGGACCCGACGACGGCGCCCCAGATGCCAGCCTGTTCGGGTTCGCGGCTGTCGCCGGCGCTGAACAGGGTGGTGTTGAAGCCGGTCGAGATGGCGCCGGCGGCCACCAGCCTGTCGATGGCGGCGATCTTCACGTCGTTCAGGCGGCGTTCCGACTCCGGCACGTCGCGGCGGATGAAGCCCTTCATGAACTGGTCCACCTCGTCGTCGGCGCGGACCCGGACGGTCTGCGTGGTGCCGATCATCGACGGGTTGGCCTTCACCAGCGCCTCTAGCTCGTACGGCGCGCCGGAGGACAGCAGGTCGTTCAGCGAACGGCGGCTGGCGCGGTCGGTCGCCTCCGGCACCTGGGCGTAGAGCGCCTGGCGCAGGATCGCCATGTAGTTGCGCTCCTCCACCTGGCCCTTGTCGAGATTGACCTCCAGCCGGATGTTCGTCTGCCAGAAGGCCGTGTAGCCCTTGGAGACGATGGAGCCCAGCAGCACCACCAGCATGACCGAGGCAAGCGCGACGGCGGCCATGCCGGCCAGCCGGAAGCGGCGCTCCGCGGCATAGCGGCGGCGCAGGCGGGCGGCGAATTCCTCGCTCTGGTAGCGGGACTTGGTGGTGGAAACCGACATGGCCCGAGTGTCCTGATCCACGAGGTCAGTCATATTTCTCTCGATATTTCTGGACCACCCGCAGGGCGACCATGTTGAGGGTGAGCGTGACGACGAACAGCACGAGGCCGAGGCCGAAGGCCGACAGCGTCTTGGGGCTGTCGAACTCCTGGTCGCCGACCAGCAGCGTGGCGATCTGCGTCGTCACCGTCGTCACCGCCTCCAGCGGGTTGGCCGTCAGGTTGGCGGTCAGGCCGGCGGCCATGGTGACGATCATCGTCTCGCCGATGGCGCGGCTGACCGCCAGCATGATCGCCGCGACGATGCCCGGCAGGGCCGCCGGCAGCACGACCAGCCGGATCGTCTCCGACTTGGTGGCGCCGAGGCCGTAGGAACCGTCGCGCAAGCTCTGCGGCACGGCGTTGATCACGTCGTCCGACAGCGAGCTGACGAAGGGGATGATCATCACGCCCATGACGATGCCCGCCGCCAGCGCCGATTCGGAACTGACGTCGAGGCCGAGGCTCTGCCCCACCCCACGCACGAAGGGCGCCATGGTCAGGGCGGCGAAGAAGCCATAGACCACGGTCGGGATGCCGGCCAGGATTTCCAGGATCGGCTTCAGCCAGGTGCGCAGGCCCGGGCTGGCGTATTCGGACATGAAGATCGCCGACATCAGGCCGACCGGCACGGCGACCAGCATGGCGATGACGGTGATCAGCAGCGTGCCGGCGAACAGCGGAATGGCGCCGAAGGATCCCGAGGAGCCCACCTGATCGGCGCGCATGGCCATCTGCGGGCTCCAATGCGTGCCGAACAGGAATTCGAACGGCGAGACCACCGCGAAGAAGCGGATCGCCTCGAACAGCAGCGACAGAACGATGCCGACGGTCGTCAGGATGGCGACCAGCGAGCAGACGACCAGCGCGACGTTGACCGCGCGCTCGACCCGGTTGCGGGCGCGCAGATCCGGCGACACGCGCCGGCGGGCGTAGAGCAGGCCGCCGATCGCCACGCAGGACCCGATGACCAGAAGGCTCCACTCGCCGAGCGCCCGCAGGCGGACATACTGCTCGGCCGCGGCGATCACCGCCGGGTCGGAGTCGCGGCCCGTGGTGACGCCGTGCGCCAGATTGAGGATGTCGGCGCGCAGCAGGCCGAGCGCCTGTTCGTTGCCGTCGGTCAGACGGTCCGGCAGGCCGGCCAGGACCATCTGCATGACCAGCCAGCCTTCCGACGCGCTCCACAGAACGAACAGCAGCAGGGCCGGCAGGCCCGCCCACAGGGCGACGTAGAGGCCGTGGTAGGACGGCACCGAATGAAGCTCGACGATGCGTCCCCCGACCGACGCGGCGGCGCGCGACCGGCCCATCTGGAAACCGATCACCGTGAGAAGGGCCAGGATCAGGAGTAGAACCGTGAGCTGCATGCGAACTCGCCGAAAATAGGCTGCCCAGAACAGGCTGTTGACTGGCTCTCCAACCAAACGGAAAGCCGGCGGTCTCGGGGGAGACCACCGGCTTATACGTCGGATCAGAGCTTAAGCGGAGTCAGATTGACCGCCGCGCCGCGAGCCGCCTCGCGCTCCGCCTTCGGCAGCGAGATCAGACCCTTGTCGGCGAGGTAGCCGTCCTCGCCCATGGCGCGCTCCGAGGTGTATTCCGCGATGAACTCGCGGATGCCCGGAATGACGCCGGCGTGGGCGTTCTTCACATAGACGAACAGCGAGCGGGCGACCTCGTACTGGCCCGCCGCGACGGTCTCCGGCGACAGCTCGACGCCGTCCATCTTGGCGGTCTGGAGCTTGTCGCGGTTCTGGTCGTAGAAGCTGTAGCCGAACACGCCGAAGGCGTCGGGGTTGGCGGTCAGCTTCTGGACGATCAGGTTGTCGTTCTCGCCGGCCTCGACGTAGCCGCCGTCCTCGCGGATCGACAGGCAGACCCGCTCGCGGGCCTTCTCGTCGGCGACCAGGGTCTTGACCTCGGCCACCTTCTTGCAGCCTTCCAGCATCACCAGCTCGTTGAAGCTGTCGCGGGTGCCCGACGTCGGGGGCGGGCCCAGCACCTCGATGTCCTTGTTCGGCAGCTTCGGGTCGATGTCCGACCACTTCTTATAGGGGTTGGCGACCAGCTTGCCGCCGACCGGGACTTCCTTGGCCAGCGCCTTCCACAGCACTTCGGTGGTCAGGTCGGTGTGCGGGGCCTTCTTGGAATAGGCCAGCGCGATGCCGTCGTAGCCGATCTTCAGCTCGGTGATCTCCGTGACGCCGTTGGCGGCGCACTGCTCGACCTCGGACTTCTTGATGCGGCGGGACGCGTTGACGACGTCCGGGTGCTGCGGGCCGACGCCGGCGCAGAACAGCTTCAGACCGCCGCCGGTGCCGGTGGACTCCACGACCGGAGTCTTGAACTTGCCGCCCTTGCCGAAGGCCTCGGCGGCGGCGGTGGTGAAGGGGAACACGGTCGAGGAACCGACGGCGCGGATCTGGTCGCGCGACTGGGCGTTGGCCGCGCCCGTCAGGGCGGCGGAGATGGCCACGGCCGCGGTGGCGGCGAGCGCGAGCGTCTTGATGATCACGGAAATCCTCCGATGAACCCGATTGCCTCTCAATGGGGGGACGCCCGAGCGCCCGCGCCCTGCCGCGGCCGTTTGGCTCGGCTGCGTGCGGGGCGGACGTTAGTCGGGGAACGCGACTCGCTGATTACGGTTTTATGACAGTTTCATGACGGCGCCCGATTTCCGTCACGCCGACGCTTCAGGCCTGACGGCGGGCGGGAATCGCGGCTTGCGCCGGCTCGGCGACCGGCAGGTAGACGGTGAAGGTGCTGCCCACCCCCACCTCGCTCTCGATGGTCAGGCGGCCCCGGTGGCGGTTCAGGATGTGCTTGACGATGGCGAGGCCGAGGCCCGTACCGCCCATGGCGCGCGAACGAGCGGCGTCCACGCGGTAGAAACGCTCGGTCAGGCGCGGCAGATGGGTGCGGGCGATGCCCTCGCCCTGGTCGCGCACGGCAACCGCCACCATGGGATGCCCGCGCGCGCCACGCCCCGGCAGCGGCACCAGGCCGGCGAAGCCCACCACCGCGCCGTCGGCGACGGACACGGCGACGGTCACGTCGGTGCCCTCCCGCGTGTATTTGATGGCGTTGCTGACGAGGTTCTGGAACACCTGGGTCAGCTGGTCCTCGTCGCCGATCACCGGGGGCAGGTCGTCCGGCGCCTCCAGCGTCAGGCGGATGCGGCGGCTGGCGGCCTTCAGCTCCAGCGACGCCATGACGCCATCCAGCCGGTCCAGCACATCGACCGTGCCGGCCGGCGGCATGTGCTCGTCCAGCTCGATCCGCGACAGGGACAGCAGGTCGTTGACGAGGCGGGCCATGCGGCTGGCCTGATCGTGCATGATCGACAGGAAGCGCTCGTGCGCCTCCGGATCCTCGCGGGCCGGGCCGCGCAGGGTCTCGATGAAGCCCAGCAGCGAGGAGAGCGGCGTGCGCAGCTCGTGGCTGGCGTTGGCGATGAAGTCGGCGCGCATCTGCTCCGACCGGCGCAGCGCCGTGATGTCGTGCAGGGTCAGGATGACCATCTTGGACGAGCCGGGCTCCGGCGGCGGAAACGCGCCGTCGTCATGGTCGGCGGCCTCGACCGGCTGCGGCAAACGGCGCTGGAAGGGCTTCACGCGCACCTCGAACATGCGCTCCACCGGGACCGGCAGGCTGAATTCGAGGTTGCGCGACGCCGCCCCGCCGAGCACCGCGTCCACCGCCTCCAGCACGCCGGGGTTCCGAAGGCTGGCGGCGAGGTCGCGGCCGAGGATGCGCTCGCCGAACAGGCCGCGCGCCGCCTGGTTGGCCCGCACCACCGTCCGGTCGAAGGCGACCAGGACGAAGGGGTCGTGCAGCGCCTCGATGATCGATTCGTTGGCTTCCAACTGCGCCTGGACCTGTTCGGTGCGGCGCGCCATCACGCGGTGCAGCCGGGCCACGGAGGCCGTCAGCGCCCGCACCGGCCCCGGACCGGCGGCCGGCGGCGGGGCCGCGTCGGGATCCTCGGCGAGCCGGGTCACGCAATCGGCGACCGCGCGCAAGTCAAGGCAATAGACGCGCAGCACCAGCGCAGCACCGGCCAGCGCGAGCAGCGCGCCGCCGATGGCGAGGCCCGGCGCGATCTCCCCATGCCGGGCGAGCAGGGCCAGCGCCGCCAGGAGCGGCGCCAGCATCAGCGCGGCGGCGAGAATCAACCGGAGCGGCGGCATCACCTTGGGACTCATGGGCGGCAGGGCTTTCCCATGTTGTGCTTTCCCATGTGGGGAGAGCCGGCCTTATTACACCATTTCCAAAGCGGCGGCGCGCGCGTCACGAAAGTTTAATGCGGCATCGGACGCGCCGGGGCGGGAGCGGACGCCCCGGACCCGGCGAATCCATCGCTCAGACGCCGAAGCCGGTGAAGTTCGCGGCGGTCAGATCGTCGGCGTTCACCCCCAGCAGGACCAGCGTGGAGGTGCCGGAGAACAGCACCGCGTCGCTGCCCACCTGCCGCACGGCGCCCAGAGCCTCCTCCGCGCTGGCGAAGCCGGTGACCTCGACCCGGTCGTCGGCGATGCCGAAGTCCGTGACGGTCTGGTTGCCGGCGGCGTCGAACACGAAGACATCGGCGCCGGCCCCGCCGATCAGGACGTTGTTGCCGCCCTTGCCGTCCAGACGGTCGTCGCCGGCCCCGCCCGCCAGGATGTTGTCCAGCGCGTTGCCGGTGCCGATGAAGTCGCCGTCGCCGATGTAGGTCAGATTCTCGACGTGGGTGCCCAGCGTGTAGTCGGACAGGGTGGTGCGGACCTCGTCGGTGCCCTGGCCGGCGTCTTCCCAGACCTGATCCCAATTGTTGTCCACATAGTAGACGTCGTCGCCGACGCCGCCCCACATGGTGTCGCTGAAGGCGCCGCCGTCCAGCGTGTCGTTGCCCGCCCCGCCCTTCAAGAGATTCGAGATGCCGTTGCCGGTGCCGGTGAAGTCGCCGGTCCCGATGAAGATCACGTTCTCCACGTTGGAGGGCAGCGTGTAGCTGTTGAGCGTCGTGAACACCTCGTCGATGCCGGGAACCGCGTCCTCCCACACCTGATCCCAGGCATTGTCCACGTAATAATCGTCGTCGCCGGCGCCGCCCGCCATGGTGTCGTTGAAGAAACCGCCGTCCAGCGTGTCGGCCCCGTCGCCGCCCTTCAGGAAGTTGGAGATGGCGTTGCCGGTCCCGATAAAGTTGCCGGTGCCGGTGAAGATCACGTTCTCGACGTTGGCCGACAGCGTGTACTGGTTCAGCGCGGTGAACACCTCGTCGATGCCGGGAACCGCGTCTTCCACGATCACGTCGGCAAGCGTGTCCACGTAATAATCGTCGTCGCCCAGCCCGCCGACCAGCGTGTCCGCGCCGAGACCGCCGTCCAGCGTGTCGGCGCCGTCGAAGCCGTAAAGTTCGTCAGGGTCCGCCGTGCCGACGAGCCAGTTGGCGAACGCGTTTCCATTGATGATAGCCAAGACCGTCCTCCATCCCCATTTTCAGCCGCCCCGTTCAGCACGGGTAAGCGGCATCTCTTCGTTCCAAGACAATCGGAACGAGCGTCATGGCGCCAGAGATAAGCGGAGGCGGTCAACAACATTGTTGCGCCAATCCTGTAATATTCAGGATCGGGTGTCGTTGCGAAATTGAAATGATGGGAAATCTTTAGGAGCTTTGCTCGCCCGCTGCATACGCTTGCATTCGCTCGTTACTGGGGGAACGCCCCCTTCCCCGCAGCGGTACGGGGAAGGGGACATGTTCTTCTTACCAGGGCAGCGAGTCGTGGGCGGCCAGCGCCGCCGCCGTGACGAGGTCGCCCACCGTGGAGCCCATGGAGACGATCTGCACCGGCTTGTCGAGGCCGATCAGCAGGGGGCCGATCATCTGGCCGCCGGCCATCTTGTTCAGCAGCTTGGCCGTGATGTTGGCCGAGTGCAGGCCCGGCATGACCAGCACGTTGGCCGGGCCGGACAGGCGGCAGAACGGGTAGACGCGCTTCATCAGCTGGTGGTCGAGCGCCACGTCCGCCGACATCTCGCCGTCATACTCGAAATCCACGCGGCGGCTGTCGAGGATCGCCACCGCTTCGCGCAGCGGGTCCGTGTTGGGGTGCGGGTTCTGCCCGAAGTTCGAGAAGGACAGCAGGGCCACGCGCGGCTCGTGCCCCATCTGGCGCGCCTTGGCCGCAGCACCGATGGCGATGTCGGCCAGCGTCTGGCCGTCCGGGCGGACGTGCACGGTGGTGTCGGCGATGAAGACCGTGCGGTTGCGCGACAGGAAGACGTGCAGGCCGAACACCGTCTCGTTCGCCTCGGCGTCGATGACGCGGCTGATCTCCTCGAACGCCACGCCGAAGGTGCGGGTCACGCCGGTCACCATGGCGTGCGCGTCGCCCTGCGCCACCATCAGGGCGGCGAAGACGTTGCGGTCCTGGTTGACCATGCGCTGGCAGTCGCGCAACAGGGCGCCCTTGCGCTGAAGACGGCGGTAGAGGAAGTCGGTGTAGCGCCGGTTCGCGTCGGACACGCGGGCGTTGTGGATTTCCAGCGAGACGCCCGGCTGGCCCATGGCGGCCAGCTGTTCCTTGACGATCTCCTCGCGGCCGATCAGCACCGGGGTGCCGAAGCCGGCGGCGCGGAAGGCGAGCGCGGCGCGGATCGTCCGCTCCTCCTCGCCTTCGGCGAAGACGACGCGGCGCGGGTTGGCGCGCACCTTCTCCAGGATCAGCTCAAGGCTGTCGGCGGTCGGGTCGAGGCGGGTGCGCAGAGTCGCCTTGTAGCCCGACAGATCGACGATGGGCTTGCGCGCCACGCCCGATTCCATGGCGGCCTGGGCCACGGCGGCGGGCACCGTCACGATCAGGCGCGGGTCGAAGGGCACGGGGATGATGTATTCCGGCCCGTAGCGCAGGCGGCGGCCGGAATAGGCGGCGTCCACCTCGTCCGGCACATCCTCGCGGGCGAGTGCCGCCAGCGCCTTGGCGGCGGCGACCTTCATCGCCTCGTTGATGGTGGTCGCGCGGACGTCCAGCGCGCCGCGGAACAGGTAGGGGAAGCCCAGGACGTTGTTGACCTGATTCGGGTAGTCGGACCGGCCGGTGGCGACGATGGCGTCGCTGCGCACGGCCTTGACCTCCTCCGGCGTGATTTCCGGGTCCGGGTTGGCCAGCGCGAAGATGATCGGCTTGGCCGCCATCGACTTGACCATCTCCGGCGTCATGGCGCCCTTGGCCGACAGGCCGACGAACACGTCGGAACCGGCGACGGCGTCCTGGAGCGTGCGCCGGTCGGTGTCCACCGCGAAGGCGGACTTCCACTGGTTCATGCCCTCGGTCCGGCCGCGATAGACGACGCCCTTGGTGTCGCACAGGATGATGTTCTCGCGCGGCACGCCCATGACGGTGAACAGCTCGGCGCAGGCGATGCCCGCCGCACCGGCGCCGTTCACCACCATCTTCACGTCCTTGATGTTGCGCCCGGTGATGTCGCAGGCGTTGATCAGGCCGGCGGCGGCGATGATCGCGGTGCCGTGCTGGTCGTCGTGGAAGACGGGGATGTCGAGAAGCTCGCGCAGCCGTTCCTCGATGACGAAGCAGTCCGGGGCCTTGATGTCCTCAAGGTTGATGCCGCCGAAGCTGGGGCCGAGGAAGCGCACGCAGTTGACGAACTCGTCCACGTCGCGGGTATCGACCTCCAGGTCGATGCCGTCCACGTCGGCGAAGCGCTTGAACAGGACCGCCTTGCCCTCCATCACCGGCTTGCCGGCCAAGGCGCCCAGGTCGCCCAGGCCCAGAACCGCCGTGCCGTTGGAGATGATCGCGACGATGTTGCCCTTGGCCGTGTAGTCGTAGGCCAGCGACGGATCCTCGGCGATGCGCAGGCAGGGCACCGCCACGCCGGGCGAATAGGCCAGCGACAGGTCGCGCTGGGTGGTCAGCGGCTTGGTCGGCGTGATCTCCAGCTTGCCCGGCCGGCCGGAGGAGTGCAGCAGAAGGGCTTCTTCGTCGGTGACGCGCTTGGTATCGGGTTCGGCCATGGGAGTTCGCATCCTGAGGAGAGCTGATGCGCCGGTCTTTTTCTGAAGGGGTGCCGGCGGCAGGGCGGCGATGTTAGCCCGCTCCGCCGCTCCCCGCCAGCCCGCGATGACGCTTTGGAGACGGAATCGTGCGATTTCTTCATCAAGCACGATATATTAGACTACAAAACATATCATATTCGGACCGCATCTGACCTGCGTCCCCCGCATGACGGGTCGGTAAGGGGCGGGCCGAGCACTCGCCCGGCCCAACCGGCGTCGTTACGCCTCGTCCATGAAGATCCTGTACTGGCGGGCGATGGCGCCGACCGCGACCTCGGTCAGGCGCTGGCCGTGCTCCGGGCTGGCGAGGCCGGGGGCGGAGCCGATTCGGCCGTCCGGGTAGCGGCTGCGGAAGTTCCGCGCGTCGTAGAAGCCGCCGGCCGGGGCGGTTTCCGGATCCATGGCGGCGGTCTTGATCGCCTCCGGGTAGGCGTACTGGGTCACCGACACCTCGCTGGGCGTGGCGTGGGAGCCTTCCCTGGCCCCGTACAGCTCCTTGGACAGGCGGCCGACCTCGGCGTTCTCCCACCAGTTCACCAGCGTGCAGCGCAGGTCGGGGGCGTCCTTGCCCTTCAGCGCGCGCTGTTCGGCGTAGATCTCGTAGAAGGCGGCGCGGACGGTCGGGATGTTGCCGCCGTGGCCGTTGATGAAGAAAAAGCGCTCGAACCCATGCTCGGCCAGCGACGACACGTAGTCGCGCAGCAGCGCCAGCAGGGTGGAGGGCTTCAGCGTCATGGAGCCGGGGAACTCCATGTGGTGCACGGCCATGCCCACGGGGATGGTCGGGCCGACCATGGCGCCGGTCGCCTCGCCCACCCGGCGCGCGATGAACTCCGCGCAGATGGCGTCGGTGCCGATCAGCCCGTTCTGCCCGTGCTGCTCGGTGGAGCCGATGGGCATGATGATGCCCTTGGACGTCTTCAGATAGGCCTCGGCCTCGGCCCAGGTGCTGAGAAGAAGCTGCACGGTCCCTGTCCCTCTTGTTTGGTGTGCGGAAGAGAGTTTAGGGCAGATCGCCCCGGTTCCGACACGCGTTCAACGGGACGCTCCCCGCGGTTTTTCGATGGTTCGCCAGTGCCGCTGGCATATCCTCCGGCCATCGCCTACAGTCGCGTGCATTTCGAATCGGGCGGCGTTCGGCATGGTTGCGCG
>JAEZID010000194.1 GCA_023416195.1 Pseudomonadota bacterium
GCGCGCGGTGTGGAATTCCTGGTCGCGGAACTTCTGCAAGGCGAGTTCGCCGCCGCGCGGAATCAGCAGCAGGCTGACGCCGACGCCGAAGGCGAGCAGGATCAGGACGACCAGGATGTTGGTGCGCATGGGGCCGCCTCGCCTACTGCGCCGTGGGTCGGGCTGCGGGCTGCACGCGCAGCGTCAGCGGCTGGATGGCGGAGGTCTCCACCGTCACGGACAGGCGGCGGTCGGCGGCGGCCTCGGCCTCGCCGCGCCACAGCACGGCGCCGTTGCGCTCCGCCGTCACGGCGTAGCGGCCGGGCGCCGGCATATGCCAAGCCATCTCGCCATTGCCGAAGCCCTGCGCGGCGACGCGGAATCCCGCACCGTCAACCGCCAGCCCCCGGAACACCCAGCGCCCTTGCACGAGGTACGGCCTGGGCGCCGGCGGGTCGATGTCCGCGCGATCCACATCGGCCAGGGCCACCACCGGCTCCGCCATGGCGGGATCCAGCGCCACGTAAAGGCTGCCCTGATAATGCCGCTGCCCCAGCACGCCGGCCGAACGCGCGAAATCCACGGCCGTGAAGTTCGCCCGGTCGAACCGCAGCGTGGCCAGATGGCCGCGCTCCGCCACCCGCCAGCGGTGCTCCCCCTCGGGGATGAGGCGGGCGGTGTAGAAACCCTCGGCCAAAGCGGCGTAGGCGGAGGCCGTGATCGGGGCGATCTCCGCCGCGCGCGCGGCGATCAGGTTCTTGCGCAGGGCGTTGATGCTGGCCGGCTTCTGCCCGGAATACATGTGGTAGTAGACGTTGAAGGGCTTCAGCCGCAGCGGGCTTTCCGTGTTGCGAGCCGTGTTGATCAGGTTCTGGAACCCGAAGAATCGGTCGGTCCACAGTTCGGTGTAGGTGTTCTCGTTGCTGTTGCCCGCATAAATCTGCCGCTCCGCCCCCACTGGACGCCCGACCGGCGGTACGCTGGTGATGGACGGGTAGTCCGGGTCGAACCGCGAATCGCCGCCGTTCATGTTGTAAGCACCGGCCTTGCGCGTCGCGGCGATGGCGGCCTCGTAGGGCGAGGTGTCGCCCGACCACTGAACGAGCGCCGCCGGCTTCCCCTCCGGCGCCAGCGCCGTGAAGTAGGCCAGCGAGCCGCCGATCTCCCTGTTCAGGTCGTAAGGCTCCTGCAGGAAGGCGCGCGGCACCGAATAGGCGCCGAGGTCGGCCACCTCGCCCGCCGCCTCATAGGTTGCCGGCGGCTTGTTGCGGCCCAGCAGACGCTCCATCACGCCGCGTTTCGGGGCGCCGCCATGCTCGTCGAAGGCGGCTTCCTTGTCGGGTGTGTAATGCTCGAAGAAGCTCCACTGGAACGGGTGGGTCCAGGTATGGCTGGCTGGCTCCACCTGCGGCAGGGCGAACAGGCGCCGGGTTCCGGCCACCAGTTCCGGCGAACCCTTCCAGGCCGGATCGATGTCGGCGCCGATGGGCGCCACGGTGACGGGCAGGTCGGGGAACGCCTCGATCGCCTCGCGCCGCACCACGTCGACGGACAGCGCCTTGTCCTTGTTGTAGGGCTGGACCTCGGTCTGGTTGCGCCAGCCGTCGCCGTCGATGTGGCTGAAATAGATGCGCCGGCCGGAAAGGGTGGTCACGTCCGGCTTCGGCAGATCGTCGGTGGCGAAGGCGGCGCGGAAGAACGCGAACGGATCGATGATCCAGAGCTTGCGGTTGATCTCCGCGTCATAGTGGCGGGCGTAGCCCTCGGTCACGAAGCCGCCGGTCGGGCCGGTGACCACCAGATGGCTGTCGGACGCCTCGTCCCCGCCGCGCCGCATGACCAGATGCGAGGTAAAGCGCCCGTCCACCTTGCGGAACAGCGGATAGCCCGGCAGCACGCCGACCAACGGGCGCTCGTAGCCGATCAACCCATCGGCCAGGACCGGGCGGGAACGGTAGGTCAGGTCGGAATAGCCGTCGTCGTCGCGCAGCCCGAACCGGGCGAAGAAGCGGTTGACCACCGCCAGCGGCATCACCGGACCGTGGCGGCTGGCGCGCGTGCCCGTCTGCCCCAGCACGGCGAAGCGCACGCCCCGGTCCATGGCCGCCGTCGCCCAGGCGACGTAGTCGCGCGGATCCTCGAACGGCTCGCCCGCGAACCACGTCACGACGCCCCGCAGATCGGGATAGCGGGACAGGTCGGGCAGGCCGTCCGCCACGTTCCAGTAGGCGACGCTGAGGCCCAGATGGTTGAGGGGCATTTCCGCCATGGAATGGATGCGGGTGAGGCGGATGCTCTCCTCCTCCCGCAGGTCCACCAGGGCCAGGACGGTGCGCGGCACAGGTCCCGGCTCCGCCGCGCGTGCCGGCCCAAAAAAGGTCACGACGGCGAGGAGGATGAGAATCGAAAGGGTCCGGACGAGCGTCCGCGCGCTCACGGAGCCGGTTCCCGCACGATGCGGTCGAGTTCGACGACCGACACGTAGGGCGAAAAGCCGTTGGCCCGCTGGCGCGCGTAGATGCGCTTGATGCCCTCGACGTCCGCCGGGTCCCAGTAGTCGAGCGAGAACAGGGCGAGTTTCGGGTTGATCCGCCGGGCGTCCTGCAACGCCTCGACCTGGAACCGGTAATCCTCCTCGGGCTGGAGGTGCGGCCGCTTCGCGTCGAAGTCCCAGCCGGCGTAGACGCTTTCGCCCAGCGCATAGTCCAGCGCGCCGGCCACGTCGGGCAGGATCTCGTAGGCGCGATTCTGCATGATGCGGATGTTCGGCCAGTTGGTCCGGATCGCCCGCACCAGCCGCGCCGCCCCCTCCGTCATGCCGGCCCAGCGCCTGGGGTCGGTGCGCTCCAGATGCGGCGGGTTGTCGAGCGTGTCAAGAAAGATGCCGTCGAAGCCCAGCCGCAGGATGGCCGGAACCAGCTCCTCCACCACCAGCTTGACCCACCGCTTGTCGCGGACGTCCACGTAGAAACTGCCGGGCCAGTTGGGGTTTTCCTCCGACAGGATGTCCCAGCCCTTCACCCGGTCGAACCAGGGGCGGTGCTGCTCCACCTCGCCCAGGCTGATGTAGCCGAGCAGGGTCTTGCCCCGGTCCTTCAGCGGGCGCAGCGGCGGATGGTACGTGCTGTCGAGCACCAGCAGCCGGTATGGCTCGAACGCCTTCACCGGTTCCTTGTCGGCGTAATAGACGACCCAGGAGATATCGTTGGGTGAGGCTCCGGCCGCGCGCGGCATCATCATCGTCCCGGCTCCGCCCAGCATTCCGCCCAACACGCCGCCCAGTATGGCGCGCCGCCCGATCAGGCCAGCCATGCCAGCGTGTCCCGCAAGCCGTCCTCCAGCGACGTCTCGCAGGCCATGCCGAAGGCGGCGACCAGACGCGACGGGTCGCCGATGGACACCCGGATGTCGCCGGCGCGCGCCGGGCCATGACGGCGGTCCAGCGGCTTGCCGGAAATTTCCGCCAGCACTTCGGCCAGCCGGTTCACCGAGGTCGGCGTGCCGGTGCAGACGTTGTAGACGGGGGCGCCCGCCTGCGGCTTGTCCATGGCGGCGGTCAGATAGCGCACGAGATCCTTCACGTAGACGAAGTCGCGCACCTGCTCGCCGTCGCCGTTGATGGTGATCGGCTCGCCGCGCACGATGCGCCCGGCGAAGATCGAGATGACGCCGGAATAAGGTGACTTCGGATCCTGGCGCGGCCCGAACACGTTGAAGAAGCGGAAGCCCGTGGCCGGCACCCCATGCACCCCGTCGGCGACGCGGGCGTGCAGCTCGCAGCCCAGCTTGTCGGCGCCGTAGGCCGACAGCGGCCGGGTCGCGGCGTCCTCGGTCAGCGGCATGTTCGGGTTGTCGCCGTAGACGGCGGCCGACGAGGCGTAGACGACTGGAACCGGCCCGCCCTCCCTGGCGCGGCGCGCGGCGTCGAACACCGCGATGGTGCCGGACAGGTTGGCGTGGTGCGTCTCCAGCCACGCCTCGCGCGAACGGTCCACCGAGGCCACGGCGGCGAGGTGGAAGCAGCCATCCACGCCGGCCATGGCAGCCTCGACCGCCGCCGCGTCGGCGACGTCGCCGACCGTCACGGGCACGCCCGCCGGCAGGTTCTCGCTCTTGCCGGTGGACAGGTCGTCCAGCACCCGCACCTCATGCCCGGCGGACAGCAGCCGCTCGATCAGGTGCGAGCCGATGAAGCCGCAGCCGCCGGTGACGAGATAACGCGCCATGCTTGCCAACCCTATTTTTGGTTACGTCGAAGCCGGTTATACGCAACCGGCGCGCGTTCGGATCACCACGCCTGGGCGGCGCCGTTCCCGCTACGCTGTCTGGGCGGCGGCCCCGTTCAGGAAGCCCGCGACGGTGGTCAGGAAATCCTTGGGCTTGATCGGTTTGGAGACATGCCCGTTGAAGCCGGCGTCGGCCAGCCGCCGCTTGTCGGCGGGAGTGGCGAGGTTGGTCACCGCGACCACCGGCGTGACCGCCAGCGCCGCGTCGCCGCGAATCTGCTTGATCAGCTCCACGCCGGAAACATTGGGCATGACGATGTCCATGACGACCAGATCGGGGGCGATCTCCCGCATCAGTTCGATGACGACGCGCGGGTCGTCCGCCTCCACGACGGTGTAGCCGCCCTCCTCCAGGCAGCGAACGAACAGCTTGCGCATCAACACGTTGTCCTCGACCACGAGGACGGTCTGCGCCTTTTCGAGCGAATCCATGGTCACGCCGCTTGCCGATAGAGAGACCGCCGTCCGGCCGGTCGCCGCAATGCGATCCACGCCCTTAGCCATCGTTGAAATTCCTGTACGCCGCATTGGTTATAAATGCGTTATGAATAGACGGACATTTACGTTAATTCCTTGGAATTGGTCAAGTTGGCCACAGGGCTCCGTTCGGTGGCCGGGGCTGGCGAATTGACGCACGCGAAGTATCGGCCTACAGGCACCGCCTTACCGTGCGCACGATCTGGTCGGGTTGGCAGGGGCAGCGCAGGGCGCCGGCGGCGGCAAGACGCTCGACCGCCTCCTCCTCGGCGCCGGCCTCGACCAGAACCAGCACGGGAATGTGGGACAGGTCCGGGTCGCGCAGCTGGGCGGCGCGGAACTCCCACCCGTTCATGACCGGCATCATCAGGTCGAGGACGATCAGGTCGGGACGCAGGCCGGACTCCAGCGCGTCCAGCGCCGCCCGCCCGTCCGCCGCCTCGCGCACCTCGAACCCCTCGGCCCGCAGGGTGTCCGCCAGGGTGGCGCGCAGCGCGCCGTCGTCCTCGACCACCAGGATCATGTCGGCCATGGCATGCCTCAGCGCGGTTCTCAGTGCGGTTGCCGCTCGGCCATCGACGGGGCGTCGGTCACCCACCAGGCGTCGAAGACCAGCGAATAGGGCGGCAGCGTCGCCGGCCGCTTCAGCCGGTTCCAGTAGGCCACGCGAAACACGCCCGAATACCATTGCGGCACGACATAGTGGCTCCACAGCAGAACGCGGTCGAGCGCCGACACGGCGGTCTTCAGCTCCTCCTCGGTGCCGGCGCGGATGATCCGGGCGATCAGGCTGTCCACCGCCTCGCTGCGGATGCCGGCGAGGTTCTGGCTGCCCGGCCGGTCGGCGGCTTCGGAGCCCCAGTAGTTCGCCTGCTCGTTGCCCGGCGACAGCGACTGCCCCCAGACATGGACGACCACGTCGAAGTCGAAATCGCGGATCCGGTTCTGGTACTGCGCCGCGTCCACCGTCCGCACGGTCGCCTGGATGCCCAGCCGCTTCAGGTTTTCGATGAAGGGCAGGGTCACGCGCTCGAAGGCCGGGCTGTCCAGCAGGAACTCGAAGGTCAGCGGCCGGCCGCTGGCGGAAAAGACGCGCGTTCCGTTGCGCACCTCCGTCCCCGCCTCGTCCAGCAGGCGCTTGGCCTCCAGCAGGTTGCGCCGCATGCCGTTCGGCCCTTCGTAGGACGGGGCGCGATAGGCCGGGCCGAACGCCGCGTCCGGGATCCGGCCGCGCAACGTCTCCAGCAGGGCCAGTTCCGGCCCTTCCGGCGTCCCCTTCGATTGCAGGGGGGAGTTCTCGAAATAGCTCTCGGTGCGCTTGTAGGCGCCGTAGAACAGCGTCTGGTTCGTCCAGTCGAAGTCGAAGGCGTGCGAGATGGCCCAGCGCACCTTCGGATCGCCGAAGACCGGGCGGCGGGTGTTGAAGACGAAGGCCTGCATCCCGGCCGGGACCTCGTTGGGGATTTCCTCCACCGTCACCCTGCCCTCGCGCACCGCCTCGAAATTGTAGCCGGTGGCCCAGGTCTTGGCGGACGTCTCCTGGCGGAAGTCGTAGAGGCCGCTGCGGAACGCCTGCAACGCGACGCTTTCGTCGCGGTAATACTCGTAGGTCATGCTGCCGAAGTTGTAGCGGCCGACGTTCACCGGCAGATCCTTGCCCCAATAGTCCGCCACCCGCTCGTAGGTGATGGAGCGCCCCGGATCGACGGACGCGATCCGGTAGGGTCCGCTGCCCAAGGGCGGTTCCAGCGTGGTCGCGTCGAACGGCCGGCCTTCCCAGTAATGCTTGGGCAGCACCGGCAACTGGCCGACGATCATGGGCAGCTCGCGGTTGTCGCCGGGCTTGAAGGTGAAGCGGACACGGCGGTCCCCCTCCGCCTCCACCCGGTCCACGGCGGCGTAGTAGCTGCGGTAGAAGGGGTGGCTCTGGGTCAGCGCCTGGAAGGTGAAGACCACGTCCCCGGCGGTCACCGGCCGGCCGTCGTGCCAGCGGGCGGCCTCGTTCAGGTCGAAGGCGACCCAGGACCGGTCCGGCGGCACCTCGACGGTGCGGGCGAGCTGGCCGTATTCGGTGAAGGGCTCGTCCGCCGACCCCGCCATCAGCGTGTCGTAGATGAGCGTCGATCCGGCCGCCGGCACGCCCTTCAGCGTGAAGGGGTTCAGCGTGTCGAAGGATCCCGTGGCCTGCAAGGTCACCCGACCGCCCTTTGGGGCGTCCGGGTTGACGTAGTCGAAATGCTTGAAATCGGGTCCGTATTTCGGCTCGCCATAGAGCGCCATGGCGTGGCGGGGCTCCGCCTTCGCCGGAAGGGCAAGCCCCGCCGCCATCCCCGCCCCCATCGACGCCATCAGGACACACACGGCGATCCGTCGCATCGTTCCGCCCCTCTCCCGCTCTCGCTCTTTCCCGGCCTTCAACAGATGGGGCATCTAGGTCGGCACGGCGCCCTCTCCTTTCGGAACCTTCAGCCCGGCCGCCGGTTGTCCGTAACGCTATCCCCACAGGGATTTCCCGCCATGGACCAACCCTACCACCCCATCGACACGCAGCACGTCCTGTTTCTCCTCCGCCAATGGCTGAAGGCCGTGTCGCCGCCCGCCGGGGTCGAATGGCTGGACGATGTGCGCGACTCCCTGAACGAGGGGGCGATGGACGGCGCCTTCTTCGACGCCTTCGCGGCCGTTCCGAAGCGGGTTGGGCACGCGCGGCTGGCGCTGGCGCGCGAGGAGATGGACGAGGCGCGAAAGGCCCGCACCGGCTGGCACCCGCAGCGCTGGACCGCCGACACGGCGGCGCGCGTCATGCTGCTGCTCAGTTACGACGACAGCGACCCGGACTCCTACGGCGACATGCTGACGGGCCTGCTGAAGGAAGGGCATGCCGCGACCTCGGCGGCGCTGTACCGCGCGCTGCCGCTGCTGCCCTACCCGGAACGGCATGTGGCCTGGGCCACCGCCGCCACCCGTTCCGACCACCGGGACCTGTTCGAGGCGCTGGCCGTCTGCAACCCCTACCCCGCCGAACGGTTCGACGAGGCCGCCTGGAACAGCCTGGTCATGAAGGCGGTCTTCCTCGGCGTGCCGCTGGTCGAGGTGGAGGGGCTGGAGCGCCGGGCGAATCACGTTCTCGCCCACGAACTGCGCGACTACGCCCACCAGCGGGCCGCCGCCGGCCACCCGCCCAGCCCGGCCATCTGGCAGGCCATCGGCGTCTACGCCACCGGCCCGCTGCTGGACGACATGGAACGGATGATCAACTCCAAGGACCCCGCGCAGCGGCAGGCGGCCTCCCTGGTGCTGTGCCGCAGCCACGACCCGCGCGCCCTGCGCATCCTGGCCGACCACCACGACCTGCGCGACGCGGCGACCGCCGGGCGGCTGACCTGGGAGGAGGTCGGAACCCGGTCGCTTCGCGCGGCGGGCTGAGCTTTTTCTCCGGGCATGGTTTGTGCTGGCGCAAGGGGGCGGCTTGCGGCCATGCTTTTCCCAACTGCGCGCGAACGCGCGCTACCAAAGGAGGGAGAGCCTACCCGTGACCGCCGCCTTCACCGTCCACGGCAACTTCAATTCCCAGCCCGCAACCCGCGTGGTGCTGTTCCTCAGCATGGCCGGCGTGCCCTTCGCCTACCGCCATGTGGATCTGCGCGGCCAGCAGCAGAAGACCCCGGAATACCTCGCCATCAACCGCTTCGGCCGGGTGCCGACGCTGGTGCATGGCGACGTCAGCGTGTCCGAATCCGGCGTGATCCTGACCTATCTGGCCGAGAAGACGGGCCAGTTCGGCGGCCGGGACGAGCGCGAGAAGCTGCGGCTCGCCGAATGGCTGAGCTGGCTGGCCGACGTGCTGCTTCCGGTGCAGCGCGCCCGCGCGGTGCGCAAGTTCAACGGCGACGCCAACGCCCTGCCCTGGCTGGACGCCGGGGCCGCCGGCGGCATGGCCCAGTTCGACAATCACCTCGCCAACCACAGCTTCGTCGATGGCGAGCGCCTGACCATCGCCGACATCTTCGCCTTCCCCCTGATCGATCTGGTCGAGGAGGCCACCATCGACCTCGGCAAATACCCCAACGTGAAAGCCTGGCACGCCCGCATGCTGGCCCAGCCCGGCGTCAAGCGTCAGTACGAGCTGATGCCCCAGCAGAACGTCGGGTAAGGAAAAGAAAAAGCCCCTCTCCCCGGGTAGGGAGAGGGGCTTCGTCTTCAGGCGCTTACTTCTTGGCGGAGACCGACGAGACGAAGTTGTCGTACGGGATTTCGGCCACGCGGAACCACAGGTTGGTTTCCTCGATGAACGGCTTCCAGCTCTCGTAGACCGTCTTGAAGTTCGGGTTGGTCTTCGCGATCTCCTCGTAATGCTCGAAGGCGATCTTGTGGGCCTGCTCCATCAGGTCGCGCGGGAAGGCGCGCAGGATGGCGCCCTTGCCGACCAGACGCTTCAGGGCCTTGGCGTTCTCCGCGTCGTAGCGCGCGGTCATGTAGGTGTTCGCCTCGGCGCAGGCGGCCGTCAGGATCGACTGGTAGGCCTTCGGCAGCTTCTCGTATTCCTGAAGGTTGCAGTAGAGGGAGACCTGCGGGCCGCCTTCCCACCAGCCGGGATAGTAGTAGTACTTGGCGACCTGGACGAAGCCCAGGCGCTCGTCGTCGTAGGGGCCGACGAACTCGGTCGCGTCGATGGTGCCCTTCTCCAGCGCCGGATACACGTCGCTGCCGGCGATCTGGGTCGGGGTGGCGCCCATCTTGGCCATGATCTGGCCGGTGATGCCGGCGATGCGGATCTTCAGGCCCTGGAAGTCGGCGGCCGACTTGATTTCCTTGCGGTACCAGCCGCCCATCTGCACGCCGGTGTTGCCGGCCGGGAACTGGATGACGTTGTGGTTCTTCATGAACGCGCGCAGCAGCTCAAGGCCGCCGGACTGCATCCAGGCGTTCATCTGGCGGGCGTTCGGGCCGAAGGGCAGCGCCGTGTCGAAGGCGAAGGTCGGGTCCTTGCCGACGTAGTAGTAGCCGCAGGTGTGGCCGCACTGGACCGTGCCGTTCTGAACCGCGTCGAGCACCTGGAGACCCGGCACGATCTCACCCGCGGGATGGACGCGGATGTTGAACTTGCCGTCGGTGCTCTCGGCCACGCGGCGGGCGATCACCTCCGACGCGCCGACCAGGATGTCGGTGCTCTTCGGGAAGCTCGACGCCAGACGCCACTGGATTTCCGGCTGGGACTGGGCAATGGCCGGGGCGGCGACGCCGGCAACCGCCAGACCGGCACCCGCCGACGTCAGGAACGCACGTCTTTTCACGATTCTTCTCCCGTGGACTCGCCTTCCCTTTCGAATCAAGCGCCCCACCGGACCGCTTGTTACGAGGGATTGGTTAGGAGTGTAACAAAGCAGCGTTCCAAGGCCAACTCACCGCACAAATCCGCATGACAGGTCTTCGTCATATTACCCGGCCGCCGCGAGCAGCCCCAGGAAGGCCGAAAGCGGCGGCAGCACCAGCGTCCGGCCGTCCGCCGTGACCTCCGGCGCCGCTCCGCCGGGGGCGCGCGGCAGGTCCAGTGCGACAAGACGCGGCTTGCGTTTCAGCGGGTATTCGGCGGGTTCGTCGGTGAAGTTGAAGACGGCCAGCAGATGTTCGCCATCGGCAATCCGCTGGAAGGCCAGCACGGCGCCCCGGTCCTCCACCGCCTCCACCCCGCCCACGGTCAGCGCGGCGTGGTTGCGGCGCACGCGCAGAGCCTGCCGCCAGACGTCCAGCGGGCTGCCGGGGGTGCGCTCCTGCCGGTCGATGGCGAGCGGAAGGTGGGACTCCGGCACCGGCAGCCACGGTTCGCCGGCCGTCGAGAAACCGGCGTTGGCCGCCCCGGCGCGCCAGGGCATGGGCGTGCGGCTGCCGTCGCGTCCCTGGAATTCCGGCCAGTAGGTCATGCCGAACGGGTCACGCAGCTGGTGGCGTTCCAACTGCGCGTTGGGCAGCGCCAGTTCTTCCCCCTGATAGAGGCAGATCGTCCCCGGCAGGGCGGCGAACAGCGCGGCCAGCAGGGCGTTGAACCGCTCCGGATCGGCGCCGGGCGGCAGCCAGCGGCTCGCCGCGCGCTCCACATCGTGGTTGGAGAAGCTCCAGCAGATGGCGTCGGGCCGGGGCGTGCCGGTCAGCGCGTGGGCGAAGCCCTTGGCCGAGAAGGGCTGCTTGGCGAGCGACAGCGTGTAGGCGGCGTGCAGCCCCTGCGGCCCGCAATAGGCGGCGATGCGCTGGCCGGCGCCGGGCTGGCTCGACAGTTCGCCCAGCAGCACGCGCCCCGGATAGCGGTCCACCACCGCGCGCAGACGGCCCAGCACATCGCGCACCGAGGGGTGCATCATGTCGTGGAGGTGCCGTTGCAGCGCGAAAAGCTTCAGCGGCGGCTCGGGCGCCCGCCACACGGCGGCGGGGTTGGAGCGCAGTTCCGGGTCGTGCGCGAAGAAGTCCACGGCGTCGATGCGGAAGCCGTCCACCCCGCGTTCCAGCCAGAAGGCGGCGGTGTCGCAGACCGCCTGCATGGCCGCCTCGCACCGCAGGTTCAGCGACGGCTGGCTCGCCAGGAAATGGTGCAGGTAGTACTGGCGGCGGCGCGGCTCCCAGGTCCAGGCGGCGCCGCCGAAGACCGACAGCCAGTTGTTGGGCGGCGTGCCGTCCGGGCGCGGGTCGGCCCAGACGTACCAGTCCGCGAACTCCCCCTCGCGCGACCGGCGGCTCGCCTCGAACCAGGGGTGCGAATCGGCGGTGTGGCCGCAGACCAGATCGACGATCACCTTCAGCCCGCGCGTGTGGGCCTTCTGCACGATGTGGTCGAAGGTCGCCAGCCGTCCCATGCGGGGATCGACGTTGCGGTGGTCGGCGATGTCGTAGCCGAAATCCTTCAGCGGCGACGGGTAGAAGGGGCTGATCCACACCCCATCCACGCCGAGGGAGGCCACATGGTCGATCCCGTCCAGCACGCCGTCCAGATCGCCCCAGCCGTCGCCGTTCCGGTCGAGAAAGCTCAGCGGGTAAATCTGGTAAAGGGCCGCGCCGCGCAGCCAGTTCGAACCCTGGGACATGGACACCCTCCGCGCCTCGTTTGCGCGAAGGGTCGGGGTCTACTCCTAACGATCGGTTAGCGGCGCAATAAAGTCACGCCGCGGGTCAGTCCTTTTTCGGCGGCAGCCGGTTCGGCGCGAAGGCCGACAGCCACGGCGTCCAGGCCTGCCGGACCATGGCGCTCCACGCCTGCATCGGCGCCGCCCAAAGCCCCATCATCGGGAAGGCCGGCCCGATCATGCCGCGCACCGCGTCGAAGGACGGCGTCGCGGTAATCTGCATGGTGATGATCTCGGCACCCCGCTCCTTGTCCTCGCGGTGGAGGATCTGGATGTCCAGGTTGGGCAGGGCGGCGGTCAGCTTCGTCTCGTCCATCGTCCGACTCCGTGTGGGGGCCGGCCCAGGATAGGGCTTTCGCAGGTGCGAAGGAACCCTGCCGAACGTTCAGGCAACCAAAGGGACGCATCGGCCGTTGTAACGGGAAAGCACCGACAGGTTCGCTCCATGGATGGCTCCATTCCCACCGCCGACATCGACCCGGCCGACATCGACCCGAAGGAAGCCGCCGCCTGCGCCGGCCTGACCTACGTTTCCGCCGAGGAGCCGGGCATCAGACGCCGCCGCGCCGGCAAGGGCTTCACCTACAAATGGCCGGACGGCCGCACGGTCACCGAAGACGACACGCTGGAGCGCATCCGCAGGCTGGCCATCCCGCCCGCCTACCGCGACGTCTGGATCTGCCCGGACCCCGAAGGCCACATCCAGGCCACGGGCCGCGACGACAAGGGCCGCAAGCAGTACCGCTACCACCCGCGCTGGACCGAACTGCGCGAGGGCACCAAGTTCGGCCGCATGCTGGAGTTCTGCCGGGCGCTGCCCCGGATCCGGCAGCGGGTGGACCAGGACCTTTCCCGGCGCGGCCTGCCGCGCGACAAGGTGCTGGCAGCCGTCGTGCGCCTGCTGGAAACCACCCTGATCCGCGTCGGCAACGAGAGCTACGCCCGCGAAAACCGGAGCTACGGCCTGACCACGCTGCGCGACGACCACGCGGACATCGACGGTTCCGAAATCCGCTTCTCCTTCACGGGCAAGTCGGGGAAGGAGTGGAACGTCTCCCTGAAGGACCGCCGCCTCGCCCGCGTCGTGCGCGCCTGCCGGGACGTGCCGGGCGAGGAGCTGTTCCAGTATGTGGACGAGGACGGGCAGCGCCGCGCCGTCACCTCGGGCGACGTGAACGATTACCTGCGCGCCGCCACCGGCCAGGACTTCACCGCCAAGGACTTCCGCACCTGGGCCGGCACCGTGCTGGCCGCCATGGCGCTGAAGGAGTTCGAGAGCTTCGACACCCGGACCAAGGCCAAGTGCAACGTCACCCGCGCCATCGAGCAGGTGGCCGCGCGGCTGGGCAACACGGCGAGCGTCTGCCGCAAGAGCTACGTGCACCCGGAAATCCTCGACGCCTATGTGGAAGGCGACCTTCTGGCCGCCCTCAAGAACGAGGTGGAAGCCGAATTGCGCGAGGAACTGGACGGGCTGAGCGCCGAGGAGGCCGCGGTGCTGGCCTTCCTTCGAGAACGGCTGGAGCGCGAGAGCCGGACCCGCGCCGGCGAGAGAGCCCGCCGGCGCAACGCGGCTTAGCCGCCGTGACCGCTCAGCCGACGGGGATGAACCAGCCGGACTGGACATCGCGCACGCCGATGCCCCGCAACGTGACGCTGTCATTGTCCGACCAGACGATCACCGCTTCGCCGACCGCGTTGGCGCGCAGGCTGTAGGTCAGCCCATTGCGCAGTTGGATGCGGTCGCCCTCGGCGGCGTTGAAGTCGGTGATGACGTCGTTGCCATCGCCGCGACCGGCGATCCGATGTTCGCCGAAGGCGAAGACGTCGGCGCCCGAACCGCCGCTCAGCGTGTCGTTGCCCAGATCGCCGAACAGCAGATCGTTGCCGGCATCGCCAAACAGCAGGTCATCGTCCCGGCCGCCGAACAGCGTGTCATCGCCCAAGCCGCCATAAAGGGTGTCGGCCCCCACGTTGCCGTACAGCGTGTCGCTGCCTTGGTTGCCGAACAGCAGATCGGCTCCGTCGCCCCCGAACTCCCTGTCGTCGCCTTCCCCGCCGAACAACTGGTCGTCGTCCCGGTCGCCGTACAGCAGATCATCGTCCCGGCCACCGTAAACGGTGTCGCTGCCCCGACCACCGAACAGCGTGTCCGCGCCGGCGTTTCCGAACAGCAGGTCCGTCCCCGTGTTGCCGTACAGCAGGTCGGCGCCGCCCGCAGCGGCCACGACGTCGTCACCCTCGCCGGCGTACAGCGTGTCGTTGGCGGCACCCAGCGTCACGTTCTGATGCCCGCCATCCCCCACCAGATACTGTGGACTGTTGCCGGTGTGGACCGTGGCGCTGCCAAGCAGCACCGCAAAGGCGACATCGTCGAGCCGCAGCATGGACCCCGCCGACAGCCGTCGCGCATCCACCACCAGGGCCTCTTCCCCTTTCCCGCCCCCGCTGATGACGATGGGAGCGCCGGGCGCCGCGCCGAAGGCGGGAGCCGCCGTGACCGGGCGCGCGGCGATCGACGTCGCGGCCGCTGCCGGCACATAGGCGCTGATCGGACCCGTCAGGGGCGCACGCTCCGCCGGGTCGGCAACCATCGTCGACACCATCGCGAGCAGCGCATCCACCAGGCCGGACGGGCGAACCGTGACGGTCGGATCCTGCGGGTCTCCGCCGCCGCCACCGCCACCGCCACCGCCACCGCCGTTATCGGCGGGTGGGGCGGTGTCGTCGTTCTGGATGGTGCCGTTGGCGATGGCGGTCGTAATTCCCCCGTTCACGGCGTTCGACAGCGTGACTGTGAAGCCCTCGTCGGCTTCGACCGCGGTATCTCCGGCGACGGTGACGGTAATCGTCTTGGCGGTCTCGCCCGCCGTGAACGTCACCGTGCCGTTGGGAAAGTTCCCCCCCTGGAAATCGTCCGCGGAGGCCGCGTCGGCCCCGGAACCGGCAACCGCGTAATTCACGCTGCTGGTGCCCGTGGTATCGCCTGCGCGGGTGACCGTGAAGGTGAAGGGCGTGCCGCCGGCGCCGCCTTCCGCCTTGCTGGCGTCCGTGGCGGCGATGGACAGGGTCGTGGCGTGGAAGAGCTGCGCCCGAATCGCCGTGTTGTTCGGGTCGGCGCCGGTGCTGCTGCCGTCCGTCCAGGCGACGGCGAAGCCTCCGTCGGGCAAGGCCCCGATACGGCTGTTCGACTGAGGGTTCAAGGTCGTGGTGTTGACGAGGAATTCGCTGCCCGATGGAGCGCCGTTCGCCGCGTACATTTGACCACGAACAGCCTCGAGGGACGTGTCGCCGCCGCTTTCGCTGTCGTCGGTCCAAGTGACGATGAAGCCGCCGTCGCTCAAGCCCGCGACACTGGGCAGGATTTGGTTGCCCGCCGTGGTGGTGTTGACGAGGAACTCGCTGCCCGATGGAGCGCCCGCGGACGTGAACTTCTGGCCACGGATCGCCAGGGAGGAGGTGTCGCCGCCGGTTGCGCTGCTGTCGGCCCAAGTGACGACGAAGCCGCCGTCGGTCAGGGCCGCGATGGCGGGAGTGCCCTGGATGCCGTTGGTCGTGGTGTTGACGAGGAACTCACTGCCGGACGTGGCGCCCGCGGAGGTATACATCTGCCCACGCACCGCCAGTGACGAGGTGTCTCCTCCGGACTGGCTGCTGTCCTGCCAGACGACGACGAAGCCGCCACCGGTCAACGTCGCAACGGCGGGAACCGACTGGTCGTTCGTTGTCGTGGTGTTGACGAGGAACTCACCGCCGGACGTGGCGCCCGCGGAGGTGTACATCTGCCCGCGCACCGCCTTGCTCGACGTGTCGCCGCCGCTTGCGCTGCTGTCTTCCCATAAAACGACGAAGCCGCCGTTGGCCAGCCCCCCAACGACGGGAGCCGACTGGTCGTTCGTTGTCGTGGTGTTGACGAGGAACTCACCGCCGGACGCGACGCCCGCGGAGGTGTACATCTGCCCGCGCACCGCCTTGTTCGACGTGTCGCCGCCGCTTGCGCTGCCGTCCTCCCAGACGACGACGAACCCGCCGTTGGTCAGGGGCGCGACAGAGGGGTTTCCCTGGCCCTGGGACGTCGTGGTGTTGACGAGGAACTCAGCACCGGACCGGCTGCCGTCAGCGGCGTAGATCTGCCCGCGCACCGCCTTGTCCGACGTGTCGCCGCCGCTTGCGCTGTTGTCCTCCCAGACGA
>JAEZID010000422.1 GCA_023416195.1 Pseudomonadota bacterium
GAACCCCCACCGTCGGGGGGACCACCCCGCCCCCTCTACCACCAATTTGCGGGTAGCCGGCGCGACCCCGGTGGTGGGCGCAAAAAGTTCCTTGCCCCAAAGCGATTGTCACCGTCGAGACCGCACCACTTCCGCATTGTCTTGAATATTCACCGGAGGCGGCCTTTCGAAAGCCAAGTGGTATCGCGGATGCCGAAGCGAACCACCTGTGATTTGTTGATAAGCGCCAGCCTTTACCCTAATTCGTCCACAACGACAGGCGTCACTGCTTTCCGACCGCATTAGAGACACATGCGAACATTCAAAGACCGGCCGGAATACAGGACTGCAAAAAATCAAAGCTGATGAGAGAGCCGAATCCCGCCCGGCGCCGCGCGCCGGGTGCAGAGACGGTTGGCATTCCATTCGAACATAATGGGACCTGCGATGAGCAAACTGGACCCCGAAGCGGTCATTGGTCTGGCCCCGGCGAAGAAGGCGGTGCTGCCGTCTCTGGCCCCCGGCCTCCTGCTGGCTTTGTCCGATGGTTTCGTCCTGACGCTGCTCGGCTGGGCTCTCCTCCAGCTGTTCGGGCACGACCCGCTGTCGGCGGAGGCGGACCTGTCGCAACGCGCGCTGGTCACCGGCCTGATGCTGGTGCCCCTGGTCAAGTCGGTCTTCGGCATCTACGCGCTCGGCCGCTTCGACTACCTGGAGCGGACCCGCCGCACCTTCCAGGCGGCGCTGCTGTGCGGCGCGGTTCTGGCGGTGCCCTTCGTGGTCATGGACGGCTTCCGCTCCTTCTTCGTGGAGGCGGTGTCGGTCGCCATTCTGGGCTTCGTCGCGACCTACGCCGCCGACCTGCTGCTGGTGCACGGGCTGATGGCGAGCGCGCTCAACTGGCGCACGCCGGTGGTGATCGTCGGCGCCGGCCCGCAGGGTGCGGCCATCGCGGAGAAATTGCAGCGCCTGCCCTGGCTCGGCATGCGGCCGGTCTGCTTCTTCGACGACGACGACAGCCTGTGGCAGACCCGCGTGGCGAACCTGCCGGTGGTCGGCCCGACCGACCTGCTGTCCACCTCCCCCGCCTACGCCCAGCAGGCCCAGGCCGCCATCGTCGCCGACATCGGCCGGCACGGCGCGGAGCTGACCGATCTGGTCAAGAAGCTGCCCTTCCGCCAGGTCTACTGCCTGCTGGGCGAGGGCAACGTCAGTGCCGTGGACGCCACCTACCACAACCTGCACGGCTCGCTGGCGCTGCGCGTCTCGGTGCGTCCGCCGGTCAGCTACCTGCGCATCCGCCGGGCGCTGGACGTGGTGCTGTCGGCCATGCTGCTGATCGCGGTGGCGCCGCTGATGCTGGCCATCGCCGTGGCGATCAAGCTGGACAGCCCCGGCCCGGTCCTGTTCCGCCAGCAGCGCTGGGCCGGTGGCAAGCAGACCTTCGACCTGCTGAAGTTCCGGTCCATGCACATCAACGCGGAAGAGCATCTGCAACGCCTGCTGGAGAGCGACCCGCAGATGCGCGAAGAGTACATGACCTACCACAAGCTGACGGTCGATCCGCGCATCACCCCCTTCGGCCGCTTCCTGCGCAAGACCAGCCTGGACGAGCTGCCGCAGCTGTGGAACATCCTGATGGGCGACATGAGCCTGATCGGCCCGCGCGCCTACATGCCCAAGGAACTGCCGGAGGTCGGCGCGTCGGCCGAGGTGATCGGCTCCGTCCGTCCGGGCCTGACCGGCTACTGGCAGGTGTCGGGGCGCCACCGCACCACCTTCCAGGAGCGCGTCGCGATGGACGTCTTCTACGTCCGCAACTGCGGCCTGCTGTTCGACTTCTACATCCTGTGCAAGACCGCGCTGATCGTCCTGCGGGGCGAAGGGTCCTGAGGCCCGACGCGAAAGCCCCCCTCCCGGTTCCGCCGGGAGGGGGCTTTTCGTTTTTGCGTGTTGCTGCGGCGCGAAAAGCGCTCGGCCCGTAGGGAGAGCCGGGCGAGCCGGGGCTACCCCGACGGGATGGCGGCTCCTTCGGTTCTAATGCGTCCGCTCGGCTACTCGGCGGGGGCTCGGGGAGGCATCTTCACAGCACGCGGCAGAGTGCGCCCCCAGGGGCGGACCATGCCGTTTCAGCCCTTTTCACCGGGACGGCGGCCCTTATGAAAGTCCTCGAAGTTCTGGAAAAGAGCATCACCGTCTTCTGCATCATGTCGTTCGGCGGCTCGATGCTGCCGGCGCTGCTGACCGGCGGCGACCCCGCCAACCCCGATGCGCCCGGCGCGCTGATGTACTTCATGGCCGTCTACGTGCTGATCCTGGCGCTGATCGCGATGCGGCCCAGCCTGGCGTTGCGCATCCCGACGGCCAGCCCGGCGCTGTCGATGATCGTGGTGCTGACCTTCCTGTCCGCCATCTGGTCGCTGTACCCGGACGCCACGCTGCGCCGGTCGGTGGCCTTCCTGTTCACCACCCTGTTCGGCCTGTATCTGGCGCTGCGCTACACGTTCCCGGAAATCATCCGGATGATCGCGACGGGGCTGTCGATCCTGCTGGTGATGTCCTTCGTCGTGGTCTTCGCGGTGCCGTCCATCGGCCTGGACTCCCACATGCACGTCGGCGCCTGGAAGGGCATCTTCTGGCAGAAGAACGTCACCGGCCGCATGATGGTCTGGCTGGTCCTGTGCCTGCTGTGGCTCGACTGGATGCGCGAGGGCAAGCGGTGGCTGGTGCGCTCGCTGCTGCTGGGCGCGCTGCTGCTGATCGTGATGAGCCGGTCGGGCACGGGCCTGATCACCTCGATCCTGGTCGCCAGCGTCCTGTTCGTCACCAGCTTCGTGCGCGGCGACATCCGCCGCTTCGCGCCGGGCATGGCCTTCATCGGCGCGGTCGCGGTGATCGCCGCCATCGGCGGCGCCACCTTCTGGCACGACATCCTCTACATGCTGGGCCGCGACCCGACCCTGACCGGCCGCACGGTGCTGTGGGAACACACGCTGAACTCGATCCAGGACCGCTTCCTGCTCGGCTACGGCTACGGCGCCTACTGGTTCGGCGCCTACGGTCCGGGATCGATGTTCATCCACGGCTGGGGCATCGACTCCGCGCACAACGGCTGGATCGAGGTGTGGCTGGACCTGGGCCTGCCCGGCGTCATCCTGATCGGCATGATCCTCGGCCGCGTGCTGATCCAGGGCTTCCTCGCCAACCGCTACGCGGCGAACCGCGGCGAGCCGGCCTGGATCTTCACCCTGGGCTGCGCGCTCCTGCTGATCTCGATCTCCGAGAGCGTGTTCATGGAGCGCCACTCGATGAACTGGATCGTGCTGGTGATCGCCGTCACGCGCCTCGTCCAGCGCAGCCGCATGCTGCGCCTGCACGCCCGCCACATGCAGGCCCAGAGGCACGCACAGATGCAGGCCCAGGCGCCGCGTCCGGTCTTCGCCGGCGCGGGCCGGGCACCCTGATTGTCGAACCACGCATTTCCGCCGGCATTCCGCCCAATTCCCGTCGCGACAGAAGGCATTGTCATGACGTCTTCGCAAGAGATGGTCACAGTCGTCATTCCGACGCGCAACCGGCCCGACATGGTGATGCGGGCGGTGCAGAGCGCGTTGGCGCAAACCCACAAGGCCCTGGAGGTGGTCGTCGTCATCGACGGCCCCGACCCGGCCACCTCGGCGCACCTCGCCGGCGTCAGCGATCCCCGGCTGACGGTGATCGCGCTGGAGCAGAACCGCGGCGCCGCCGGCGCCCGCAACCTCGGCGTGGAGCGCGCCAAGGGCGATTGGATCGCCTTCCTCGACGACGACGACGAGTGGATGGAGGAGAAGATCGCACTTCAGATGGCCGCCCGCCCGCCCGGCGTGCGCTACCCGATCATGAGCTGCCGGTGCAAGGTGGTGACCGCGCGCGGCGATTTCGCCTGGCCGCGCCGGCTGGCCGGCCCGCGCGACGCCATCGGCGACTACCTGTTCGTCCGGCGCGGCCTGTTCAAGGGCGAGACCTTCGCGCCGACCACCACGCTGCTGGCGCCCAAGGCGCTGCTGCTGCGCAACCCGATCCCGAAGTCGCCCTTCGACGACTGGGAGTGGCTGATCACCTGCGGCCGGGTCGATGGCTGCGCCCTGGTCACCGTGCCGGAGGTTCTGGCCATCCATTACACCGAGAACAACCGCATCACCCTGTCCACCTGCCACAACATCGACCTGGCGCTGGACTGGGCGGAGTCGATGCGCCCGCTGCTGTCCCCGCGCGCCTACGCCAGCCTGCTGCTGCAAGCGACCGGCGGCGAGCAGGCGGCGCGGACCCCGGCGGTGCGCCGGCGCATCCTGGCGGCCGCCCTGCGCGACGGGGCGCCGACCCCGATCGCGCTGGCGACCTTCCTGATGCATTCGCTGATGCCCGTCGGCCTGCGGCGCCGGCTGCGTCAGGCCATTTTCTCCGCTCCCGGCACAGCTTGAGGAATTGGGGTCCATGACGAAGAATCGATCCCGAACCTGTGTCGTCTTTGCGACCCCCGGCGCCCTCGACGGCGGCGGCGGCATCGGGCGGATGACCGGATACATCGTCGATCAGTTCAGCGCCTCGCCCACCGCGCCCGACACCGTCGTGCTGGACACGCGGGGCGGCGGCAGCGTGCTGATGTCGCCCTTCTACCTGACGGCGACGCTGGCGCGGCTGGCCGCGCTGCTGCTGCGCGGCAAGGCGTCGATCGTCCACATCAACGTGTCGGAGCAGGGAAGCTTCTGGCGCAAGGCGGCGGTGCAGGTCCTGGCCGACCTGTTCTCCTGCCCGACCGTGGTGCATCTGCACGGCGCCACCTTCGTGGAGTATTTCCAGAAGAACGCCCTGTCCCGCTTCATCTGCCGCTGGCTGTTCAACCATTGCGAGGTCGCCGTCGTGCTGGGCGAGAGCTGGCGCGACTTCCTGGTGCAGACGGTCGGCACCGACCCGCACAAGGTCCGCGTCCTCTACAACGCCGTGCCGGACATCGGCGCCGACCTGCCGGTGCGCGAGGCGCCGCCCGCCGGGGCGGTGGTGTCGCTGCTGGTGCTCGCCAACCTGTCGGAGCGCAAGGGCATCGGCACGATGCTGCGCGCCTGCCGGCTGCTGAAGCAGCAGGGCTTCCGCTTCCGCGTCACCATCGGCGGCGGCGGCGACGTCGAGGGCTACCGCGAACTGGCGGAGTCGCTGGGCGTGGCGGAAGAGTGCAGCTTCCTCGGCTGGGTGTCGCGCGAACAGGCGCACGGCTTCATCCGCTCGCACGACCTGCTGCTGCTGCCCTCGACTCACGAAGGGCTGCCGATGGTGATTCTGGAGGCGCTGTCGGCCGGCCTGCCGGTGGTGACCACGCCCGTGGGCTCCATCCCCGAGGTTCTGACCGACCGGGAGACCGCCCGCATCATCCCGGTCAACGACGCCGAGGCCCTGGCCGACGCCGTCGCCGACCTCGCCCGGCATCCGGCGCTCTACGCGCGCCTGTCGGAGGAAGGGCGGCGCCTGTTCCTGGAGAAGTTCGTTATCGAGGCCTACGGGCGCAGCCTTCAGGAACTCTACGTCGAACTGGACCGGCCGCGCGCGGCGCGGCAGGCGCGTCCGGCGCATGTCGCCGAACCGCCCGCCGCGACCGTCAAGCCGTCGCTCACCCGCGCCAGCCGCCAATAAAAGAAGCAGGAGAAGACATGATCTACATCGTCTCGCCCGGCGGCACCCGCGAGAAGGGAGGCATGGGACGGATCGTGGACAACTTCACGACCGACCTGCGGCACAACAGTCCCGACGTCCAGTTCCGGGTGATCGACACCTACGGCCCCAACGCCCGCTTCTTCCTGATGCCCTTCTATTTCCTGGCCGCCGTGCTGCGGCTGGGCGTCTGCTTCGCCGGCGGCAAGGCCCAGCTGGTGCACATCCACATGGCCGAATACGGCAGCGTGCTGCGCAAGGGCATCCTGATCGGGCTGGCCTCGCTGTTCCGGGTGCCGGTCATCCTGCACCTGCACGGCGGACGCTTCCCCAAGCATTACGCCGACGCCCACCCCGCCTCGCGCTGGGCGATCCGCCAGATGATCGCGCGGACCAGCGAGATCGTCGTGCTGGGCGAATACTGGCGCGACTGGGTGATGGAGACCTTCGGCGAGTCCGCCCGCCGCGTCACGCTGCTGCACAACGCCGTGCCGGGTCCCGACGCGCTGCCCACGCGCATCGACGCCGGGCCGGTGCGCCTGCTGTTCCTCGGCCGCCTGATCAAGCTGAAGGGCATCGACGTGCTGCTCGACGCGCTGGCGTCGGAGACCTGCCGGACCAAGTCCTGGCAGCTGACCATCGCCGGCGACGGCGACCTGGAGACCTACCGCGCCCAGGCCAGGGCGCTGGGCATCGCCGACCGCGTCCGCTTCACCGGCTGGCTCGACCAGGACGGCTGCCGGCGGGAGCTGGTGCAGGCCCAGGTTCTGGTCCAGCCCTCGATGTTCGAGGGGCTGCCCATGTCGGTTCTGGAGGCGATGGCGCACGGGCTGACCATCGTCGCCACCCCGGTCGGCAGCGTCGGCGACGCCATCGCCCAGGGCGAAACCGGCCTGCTGGTCCCGCCGGGCGACCGCGAGGCGCTGGCCGAGGCGCTGGCCCGCGTGATCGACGCGCCGGACCTGCGCCGGCAGCTGGGCGCCGGCGCCCGCGCCCGCTTCCAGCGGCAGTTCGACATCGCTGTCTACCGCGAGCGGATCATCGAGATTTACCGGCGCAACGCCCGCGTCTGGCAGGCCGAGGCGGCCCCGGCGGCGGCCGCCCATTCCGCCACGAGCGGCGCCTCCATCGGGGCGCGCAGCGCGCGGTCGGGCTGATCGCCTGCCCGATCCCCGCCCGATTTCGAAGCCGCCGAACATGAAGAGGACCGTTCGATCATGAAGCAAGCCTTAGCCGCAGGGATTGTGCGCTGGACCGGGTTCGGCGCGCTTCAGCGTTTTCTGTTCGCGCGCCGGGGGGTCAGCATCGTCGTCTATCACGACCCCGACCCGGACATCCTGCGCCAGCATCTCGCCTGGTACGCCGAGCGCTACAGCTTCACCACCCTGGACGCGGTCGCCGACGCCATGGAGACGGGCCGCTGGGGCGATCTGCCGCCCTACCCGCTGGTGATCACGCTGGACGACGGGCACCGGAACAACGCCAAGCTTGAGCCGCTGTTCCGCGAGTTCGGCGTCCGCCCGACCATCTACCTGTGCAGCCGCGTCGTCGGCACCACCCGCCCCTATTGGTGGCAGACCCCGGCGGCCGACCGCATCGGCGCCGAGACGCTGAAGCGCGTGCCCGACCCGGAACGCCGCCGCCTGCTCGCCGAGGCCGGGAACGACCCGGACCGGGAGGCCGGCGCCCGCCAGTCCCTGACCTGGGACGAGGTGCACGGGATGGCGCGGACCTTCGACTACGGCGCCCACACGCGCACGCACCCGATCCTTCTGCAATGCGACGAGCGCCGCTGCACCGAAGAGATCCTGCTGTGCAAGACCGAGCTGGAGGAGGCCACCGGCCTGCCCTGCCGCCACTTCGCCTTCCCCAACGGCGACTTCGGCGAGCGGGAGATCGAGCTGATCCGCCGCGCCGGCTACCGCACCGCGCGGACCATCGAACCCGGCTGGAACAGCGCGAAGACCGACCCGCTGCGCCTGAAAGCGGTGCCCATCACCGACGACGCCTCGGTCGCCTGGATGTCGGTGCAGGTCACGGGCATCCCGGCCTGGCTGCGCAAGCTGAAGGGCGGTTCGGGCGTGAAGCCGGAGGCCGACC
>JAEZID010000435.1 GCA_023416195.1 Pseudomonadota bacterium
TCTGAGCCCCGCGGGCAATGCCGTATGGCGTCTGCTGGCCGGGCCGGACGTGCCGGACGCGGCGTTCCGCGCGCTGGCCGCCGACGCCCCGCCCGGCGTGCGGGTGGAGCGCGCCCGCCCGGACTTCCCCGCTCTGCTCCGCCGCTGCCGCCTGTCGGTCAGCCAGGCCGGTTACAACACGGTGCTGGACCTGTTGCAGGCCGGCTGCCGCGCCGTCGTCGTGCCCTTCGCCGCCGCCGGCGAGACCGAACAGCCGACCCGCGCCCGACTTCTGGAACGGCGTGGCCGGCTGGTGGTGGTCGAGGAGTCCGGGCTGACCGCCGAAACCCTGGCGGCCGGCATCGCCCGCGCGCTGACCCAGCCCGCACCGCCGCCCGTTCCCGTCCGCCTGGACGGGGCCGCCGAAACCGCGCGTTCGTTGGCGGAAGCGGTGGGCGGCTAAACCTATTGAGACGCTTGGATTTGCGCCGCGCGCGCGCCATGCTGGTGCCCGGCCCAGCTTCGGCGGTTCCGCGCGATGACCCAACCCGTTTCTGCCTCTTGGCACGACTTGGTGGAGGAATTGGACCGCTGGGCCGATGCCGGCCGCGAAGCGACCTTCTGGTGGCGCGACGACGACGCGACGGAGCCCACGGATAATCTCCTGAGGCTCGTCAGCCTTTGCCGGTCCCACACCCTGCACCTCGCCCTTGCTGTGATCCCGGCCGTCGCGGGGCCGGCGTTGGGCTCGTTCCTGTCGATGTGCTCGGACGTCACCGTTCTTCAGCACGGCTGGTCGCACGCCAACCACGCCGCGCCCGCCGCGAAAAAATGCGAATTGGGCGCGGAGCGTCCGGTAAAGGCGACCCTGGCCGAACTGGCCGAAGGCCGGCGGGTGCTGGACGGGCTGTTCGGGCGGCGTGCCCTGCCCGTTCTCGTCCCGCCCTGGAACCGCATCGACCCCGACGTCATGTCGCGTCTGGTGGACATCGGCTTCACCGGCCTGTCCGTCTTCGGGCCGCGGCGGGTCACGCCGCCGGGCCTCACTTGCGTCAACACGCATGCGGATCCCGTGGCGTGGCGGTCGGGCGGCGGATTCCTTGGCGACGGCGCGGCCCTGGGCATGGCGGTGTCCCACCTGCGCGCCCGGCGCCTGGGCGCTGTTGACGCAATCGAGCCCACCGGCCTGTTGACGCACCATCGGATCATGGACGCCGCGACCTGGGCCTTTACCGAACGTTTCCTTCGCACCACCCTGGCGCACCCGGCGGCGCGCTGGCTGCCGCCCGAGACCCTGTTTGGAGTTGCCTGAATGTCGGAGGTGCTGCGTTACCCGTCCACGGTCCTGCTCGGCGACTACGCGCGGGCGGCGGCGGGGCTGGCCCTGACCGTCCTGCCGCTGGCGCTGGTCAACGTCAGCCCGTGGATCGGCGCGCCGCTGGCGGCGTGCGCGCTGCTGTTCGCCGCCTTCGCCGCGCGCACGGCGCAGCGCCAGTTCACCCGCGTCACCATGGACGAGCAGGGCGTCCGGGCCGAGGGGCCGTTGGGCGCCGCCATCCGCTGGGACGATCTGACCGGCCTGCGCCTGCGCTATTACGCCGCCCGGCGGGGCCGCGACGGCTTTCGGCCGGAGGGGGGATGGATGCAGGCCACGCTGACCGGGCGTGGGGGGAAAATCCGGCTCGACTCGACGCTCGACGGCTTCGACGCGGTGATCGAACGGGCGGTCGAGGCGGTGCGGCGCAACGGGATCGCGCTCGGCCCGGTGACGGTGGACAACCTTCTGGCTCTGGGCATCGATCCGCCGGAGGATCCGGAATCATGACCCGCGCGCTGCTCCGGGTGGAAGACCTGAAGGTCGATTTCCACGTACCGGGCGGCGTGGTTCCTGCGGTGCGCGGCGTGTCCTTCCGCATCCGTCCCGGCTCGACCGTCGCGCTGGTCGGCGAGTCGGGGTCCGGCAAGTCGGTGGCGGCGCAGTCGATCCTGCGCATCCTTCCCCGCTCCGCCGAGATCACCGGCGGGCGCATCCTGTTCGATGACGGTTCCGGGACCGTGGACATCGCCGGGCTGAAGGCCGACGGCAAGACGATGCGGGACCTGCGCGGCGGCCGCATCTCGATCATCTTCCAGGAACCGATGACCTCGCTCTCGCCGCTGCACACCATCGGCGATCAGGTGGGCGAGGCGGTGCGGCTGCACCAGAAGGTCACCGCCAACCAGGCCCGCGCGCTGGCCGGGGACATGCTGCGCCGGGTGCGCTTCCCCGACCCGAAACGGGCGCTCGACACCTACCCGTTCGAACTGTCGGGCGGCCTGCGCCAGCGGGCGATGATCGCCATGGCGCTGGTCTGCCGCCCGGCGCTGCTGATCGCCGACGAGCCGACGACCGCGCTCGACGTCACCATCCAGGCGCAGATCCTGAAGCTGATCAAGGATCTCCAGGCCGATTTCGGGATGGCCGTGCTGCTGATCACCCACGATCTGGGCGTGGTCGCCAACGTCGCGGAGGAAGTCGTGGTCATGCACCGCGGCCGGGTGATGGAGGCCGGCACCCGCGAGGACATCTTCGCCGACCCGCGCCACCCGTATCTGAAGGCCCTGCTGCGCGCCGTGCCGCGTTTCCACATGGCGCCGGGCGAGCGGCTGGTGCCGATCCGCTCCATCAAATCCGAAGGCGGCAGCCTGCTGGAGAAGGATCACCAGCCCTGGCCGCCCGGCGCGGCGTCGGCCGGGCCGCTGCTGGCCGTGGAGGGAATCAGCAAGCGCTACGGCGCCCGCAAGGCCGGCTGGTTCGGCGCCAAGGCGGCGGCGGGCACGCTGGCCGTGGACGACGTCAGCTTCACCATCGCCCGTGGGGAATGCGTCGGGCTGGTCGGCGAGTCCGGCTGCGGCAAGACGACCCTGTCCAAGATCCTGATGCGGGCGCTGACCCCCGACGCCGGGACCGTCCGCTTCAACGACCACGGTCAAATCCTAGACGTGCTGGGTCTGGAGGGCGAGGCGCTGACCCGCTTCCGCCGCAAGGTGCAGTTCGTCTTCCAGGACCCGTTCGGCTCGCTGAACCCGCGCATGACCGTCTTCGACATCATCGCCGAACCGCTGGTCATCCACCGCATCGGCGACGAGGCCGAACGGGCCGAGCGGGTGAAGGAGCTGATGGGCCTCGTCGGGCTCGACGCGCGGCACGTCCGGCGCTACCCGCACAGCTTCTCCGGCGGCCAGCGCCAGCGCATCGGCATCGCCCGCGCGCTGGCGCTGCGGCCGGAACTGCTGCTGCTGGACGAGCCGGTGTCGGCGCTGGACGTGTCCATCCAGGCGCAGGTGCTGAACCTGTTGAAGGACCTGAAGGAGCGGCTGGGCCTGACCTACCTGTTCGTCAGCCACAATCTGGCGGTGGTGGACTACATGGCCGACCGCATCCTGGTCATGTGCCGGGGCCGCATCGTCGAGACCGCCCCGCGCGAGGCACTGTTCCGCAACCCGGTCCATCCCTACACGCGGGCGCTGCTGGACGCCGTGCCCGACCCGGACCCGAGCTGCCCGCTGGCCTTGACCGACCTGGAGGAAGGCCACGCCTCCGACCCCGCCCGCTGGCCCGCCCCCTTCACCATCGACGCCGACCACGAACCGCATCTGGTGGATCTGGGCGGCGGGCACTGCGTCCGGGCCGATGCGTCCATCCGCGTGCGGGAGGTGGCGTGATGCGCCCTGCCCTGCTCCCCCTCGCCTTCCTGCTGTTGAGCGCGTTTAGCGCCGTTGAAACGCCCATGCTGGCGGACGCGGTGGCGGCGGGAACGCTGCCGCCGGTGGAGAAGCGCTTGCCCGAACAGCCGGCCGTGGTGCCGATGGACTGGACGTGGCAGCAGCCCGGCCGGCACGGCGGCGACCTCGGCACGCTGATGGCGCGGACCAAGGACACGCGGCTGATCTACGTCTACGGCTACGCCCGGCTGGTGGTGCTGACCCCGGACCTGCACATCGTTCCGGACATTCTGGAGCGGGTCGAGGAGAGCGAGAGCCGCACCTACACCCTGACCCTGCGCCGCGGCCACCGCTGGTCGGACGGCCAGCCCTTCACCACCGAGGATTTCCGCTACTGGTGGGAGGACATGGCGTCCAACCCCAAGCGCTTCCCCGGTGGCCCGCCGCCGGAACTGCTGGTCGGCGGCGAGGCGCCGAAGGTCGACATCCTCGACGAGGTGACCGTCCGCTACAGCTGGAGCCGCCCGAACCCCTTCTTCCTGCCGATGCTGGCCGGGGCCAAGCCGGTGGAGATCTACGCGCCGGCCCATTACCTGCGGCAGTTCCACCCCCGCTACACCGACGAGGAAACGCTGAAGCGCCGGGTCGAGGAGGCGCGGCAGAAGACATGGCAGCAGCTTCACAACCGCAAGGACAATCTGACCGAGTTCGACAATCCGGACCTGCCGACGCTCCAGCCCTGGGTTCCGACGACATCCCCGCCGGCCGAACGCTTCGTCTTCGTCCGCAATCCCTACTACCACCGCGTCGATTCCGCCGGGCGGCAGCTGCCGTACCTCGACCGCGTCGTCATGACGGTGGCCGACGCCAAGATCATCCCGGCCAAGACCGGGGCCGGTGAAAGCGACCTCCAGGCCCGCTACCTGCGCTTCGACAACTACAGCTTCCTGACCCAGGGGGCGCGGCGCAACGGTTACCGCGTCACGCTGTGGCGCACCGGCATCGGGGCGCAGATGGCGCTGTTCCCCAACCTGAACTGCAACGATCCGGTGTGGCGGGATCTCAACCGGGACGTCCGCTATCGCCGCGCCCTGTCGCTGGCCATCGATCGGGAGGAGCTGAACGAGGTCGTCTATTACGGCCTCGCCATTCCCTCCAACAACACGCTGCTCGACGTGTCGCCGCTGTGGCGGCCGGAGTACCGGGACCTCTGGGCGACCTTCGACATCCGCTACGCCAACCGGCTGCTGGACGAGATCGGCCTGACCAAACGCGACGTGAACGGCGTCCGCCTGCTGCCCGACGGCCGCCCGCTGGAGATCGTCGTGGAGACCGCCGGGGAAAGCACCGAGGAGACCGACGCGCTGGAGCTGATCGCCGATGGCTGGCGGCGGGTCGGGGCGCGGCTCTACATCCGCTCGTCCCAGCTGGACGTGTTCCGCAACCGCATCTTCGCGGGCGAGACCTGCATGTCCATCGCGCGGGGCCTCGACGACGCCATCGCCACGGCGGATATGAGCCCGGCGGAAATGGTGCCGACCGACCAGGCCAAGTACCAATGGCCCAAGTGGGGCCAGTTCTACCAGACCATGGGCAGGGACGGCGAGCGCCCCGACCTTCCCGAAGCGGTGGAACTGCTCGACGCCTTCCGCGCGTGGCGCATGGCGACGGACGAGGCCGGGCGGGCGGCGGCGTGGCACCGCATCCTGTCCATCAACGCCGAACAGGTCTTCACCATCGGCACCGTCGCCGGGGTGCCGCAGCCGGTGGTGGCGCGCGACACCCTGCGCAACGTGCCGATGGAGGGCCTCTACAACTACGACCCCGGCGCGCATTTCGGGATGTACCAGCCGGACAGCTTCTGGCTGGACGCGAAGGAGTGAGGCCATGCTGGGCTACGTGATCCGCCGCATCCTCATCATGATCCCGACGCTGCTGGCGATCAGCGTCATCACCTTCGTCATCATCCAGCTGCCGCCCGGCGACTACCTCACCTCGCTCGTCACCGAGATGCAGAGCCGGGGCGAAAGCCTGGACCAGGGCCGCCTCGCCATGCTGCGGGAAACCTACGGGCTCGACCGGCCGATGTACGAGCAGTATCTGGTCTGGGTGACCGGCATGCTGCGCGGTGACTTCGGCTATTCCTTCGAATACAACATGCCCGTGGCCGACGTGGTCGGCGACCGGCTGCTGCTGACCGCGATCCTGTCGGGCTCGACCATCGTCTTCATCTGGGCGGTGTCCTTCCCCATCGGCATCTATTCGGCGACGCACCAGTACAGCCTGGGCGACTACACGCTGACCTTCCTGGGCTTCCTCGGGCTCGCCACGCCCAATTTCCTGCTGGCGCTGGTGCTGCTGTATTTCGCCAACGTGTGGTTCGGCACCTCCATCGGCGGGCTGATGGATCCGCGCTACCTCGGCCAACCCTGGAGCTGGGGCAAGGCCATGAGCGTGCTGGAGCATCTGTGGATCCCGGTCATCGTCATCGGCACCTCGGGCACCGCCGCGATGATCCGCCGGCTGCGCGCCAACCTGCTGGACGAGCTGCACAAGCCCTACGTCGTCACGGCGCGGGCCAAGGGCCTGCCGCCCGCCAGGGCGCTGTTGAAATACCCGCTGCGGGTGGCGCTGAACCCCTTCATCTCGGACATCGGAAACCTGCTGCCGCACATCGTCTCGGGCGCTGCGGTGGTGTCGGTGGTCATGTCGCTGCCGACCACGGGGCCGATGCTGCTCCAGGCCCTGCGCAGCCAGGACATGTATCTGGCGGGGTCCTTCCTGATGTTCCTGGCGGCGCTGACGGTGGTCGGCGTGTTCCTGTCCGATCTGGCGCTGGCGGCGCTCGACCCGCGCATCCGCCTGGGCGGAGGGGCCAGCCGATGACGGACACGATGCCCGACCGCTTGGCCCACACCGTCGACACCGCCCCCTGGGACCCGGAGCATGTCGAGCGCCTGTCGCCGGAGCAGGAGCGCTTCACCATGGCCTCGCAATGGCGGCTGGTCTGGTGGAAGCTGAAGCGCCACCGGCTGGCGGTGGTGTCGGGGGTGATCCTGCTGCTCCTCTACGCCTCCACCCTGGTCAGCGAGGTGCTGGCGCCCTACGCGGCGGACAGCCGCCATTCCCGCTTCATCCACGCCCCGCCGCAGGCCGTGCACCTGTTCCACGAGGGGCAATTCGTCGGGCCGTTCGTCTACGGCTACCGCTACCATCTGAACATGGAGACGCTGAGGCGGGAGTATGAGCCGGACAAAGGCAAGGTCCAGCCGATCCGCTTCTTCTGCCGGGGCGACCCGTACCGGTTCTGGGGGCTGGTGCACGCGGACCTCCACCTCGCCTGCCCGGCCGAGGGCGGCACGCTGTTCCTGCTGGGCACCGACCGGCTGGGCCGGGACATGCTGTCGCGGATGATCTACGGCACGCGCATCTCGCTCACCATCGGGCTGCTGGGCATCGCGGTCAGCTTCGTCCTGGGCATCACCATCGGCGGCATCGCCGGCTATTACGGCGGCTGGGTGGACAACCTGATCCAGCGCCTGATCGAGATCATCCGCTCCTTCCCCGAACTGCCGCTGTGGATGGCGCTGTCCGCCGCCCTGCCCGTCACCTGGAACCCGATCTTCGTCTATTTCGGGATCACGCTGATCCTGGGCCTGCTGGAATGGACCGGCCTCGCCCGCGCCGTACGGTCCAAGCTGCTGGCCTTGCGGGAGGAGGACTTCACCACGGCGGCGCAGCTGATGGGCGCCAGCCCCGCCCGCATCATCGGCCGGCACCTGCTGCCGAGCTTCGTGAGCCACCTGATCGCCTCGGCGACGCTGGCCATTCCCGGCATGATCCTGGGCGAAACCGCGCTGTCCTTCCTGGGCCTCGGCCTGCGCCCGCCGATCACCAGCTGGGGCGTGCTGCTGACCGAGGCGCAGAACATCAACGTGGTGGCGCTCTATCCCTGGCTGATGCTGCCGGTCGTGCCGGTGATCCTGACGGTGCTGAGCTTCAACTTCCTCGGCGACGGCCTGCGCGACGCGGCCGATCCCTATCGGTAAGCTTTATCGGGGAGTCCCTGTATCGAATACCACCGGCACAAGGTCATCGACATCATACTCCGTGTGTCGCAAAGGCGTCACGGAGATGGATAATAAGTGTACAAAGACGACATAGATGTGGACGCATGCACAACCATTGACAATGAAAGGTAATTGTCTCAAAAGGGATGGTGAGCGATGCGGAGCACACAAGATTTGGTCGCTGGCTACGCCCAAAGCCACAAAAGATTGGGGCCGGCACCCGTAGGTCCGGCCCCTGAATCTGGTCTGCGGACGGTTTACGCTTGCACGCCTTGACCGCTCCCGCAGCGCATATGAGTCAGATAGCTTACTTGGACTCCCTATGCAATACCCCTTTTTGTGTACCTCTGGCGTTCAGGATGCCCTTGAACGTGCGCTTTCGGTGGCACGGCTGGGACGGTATTTGCCGGCGGCGGGAGGGGATCGTTATCGAGCGTTGCGTCTATATGTATGGAATGCGCGCCTTTGCGAGGCGTTCTATTTGCCTTGCCAGATAGCCGAAATCACCATCAGAAATTCGATCAGCAGAGCCTTGTCGTCTCACTATAAAACAGACGAATGGTACACGAAAGGTGGGTTTCTGTGCCAATTACCTCCTCGGTTGAAGGGGGAACTGGATGATGTCATTTCCGATAAACGTGGCGACCATGGAGCCGGGATGACGCACGACCATGTCATCGCCGGCTTGTCGTTTGGATTTTGGACGCATACACTTACGAAAAACTTCGAAAATGCTGGAATTTGGCCAAAAAATATATCCCTTGCATTTCCCTGCGCCCCAATAAATATAAGTCGAAGTGATTTATATAAAAGAGTTGATTCGGTGCGATCTTTTAGGAATCGCATAGCACATCATTATGCCGTGTTTGATAAAGCGCCAAATTCGATGCACAAAGACATTCTGGAGGTGATTGAATGGTCGTGCGAGGAGACAGCATGGCTTGTAAGAGGGCTGTCGAAGGTTTCGCAGACTATCAATGCCCGCCCGCGGACATGATCATCTCCCCTGCCCGCTCAGCACCTCGCGCAGCCGGCCGGTGGTCTTGTCCAGGCGGTGGGCCAGGGCGCGCATGATCTCCAGGGCCATCTGCGGGAAATCGGCGATCATCTGGAGGAAATGGTCCTTGGGCACGCACAGGGCGTCCAGTTCCGACAAGGCGCGGACGGTGGCGGTGCGCGGCACGTCGCAGAGGATGGCGATTTCGCCGACGATCTCGCTCGCCCCCAGGATGGCGACGGGGAGCGGGCCGGCCGGGGTGCGCACCTCCACCTCGGCCTCGCCGCTCAGGATGATGAAGGCGCAGGTTCCCATCTCGTCCTGGTGGAACAGAACCTCGCCGGGCTTGTAGGTCACCCGCTCGCTGGTGAAGGCCAGAAGCTTCAGTTTGGACGTCTCGACGTTGGCGAACATCGGGATCTTGCGCAGGCATTCGACTTCTTGCGCGATGCTCATGGGGTGAGCCTCCTCCTGCCCCTTCGGCGCCGGGGGCCAAGGCGTTGTCGGGCCGGCATCAATCCGCCGCCATCAGTTCATGCAACAGTGTGCCGGGTTTGTTCAGTTCCTCAAAGCGTCCCTGTTCGGCGATCCGCCCATCCTTCAGGACGATCACGCGGTCGAAGGCGCCGGCCAGGCTGGCGCGGTGCAGCACCCAGACGAGGCCGCGCCCGCGCATCTCCTCCCGGATCGCGCCGTGCACCCGGTTCTGGCTGGCGCCGTCCAGGCCGCTGGTCGCCTCGCTCAGCACCAGCAGGTCGGGCCGTTTCAGCAGCGCGCGGGCAAGCGCCGCCTTCTGCCGCTGCGCCGCCGACAGGCGGGATCCGGCGACGCCGACCGGGTGGTCGAGGCCCACCTCGATCACCGTGTCGCGCAGGTGCAGCCGGTCCACCAGCTCGGCCAGGATGCGGCCGACCTTCGAATGTACCTGGGCCTGACCGTAGACCAGCTTTCCGAACAGGATGTTGTCCTGGATGCTGGCCGCCGCGTTGTAGGCCGCCGGGTCGAAGAAGGCGACCGAGTCGCGGAGATCCGCCGGCAGGTCGGCGGCGAAGACGCGCCGGGCCTCCAGAAGCTGCGCCTCGATCTTCGGCGTCATCAGGCCCAGGCGGTGCCGCGCCGCGATCAGGCGGAAGGGCAGGGCCATCAGCCGCGCGCGCTCCTCCGGCTTCAGGGCGCCGAGGCCCTCCTTCGCGCTGCGCGCCAGGATGGCCTGATAGTCCGGCAGTTCGGCGAAGCCGATGAAGGAGAAGCGCTCGAAGAACTCGTGCCCCGGCGGCAGACCGGCGAACAGCTCCACCATCGTCTCGGCCACCTTGTGCCCGGCCTCCAGAAAGGTGTCGGTCAGGCCGACCTTGCCCAGCACACGCAGCATGTAGGGGTTGGCCGCCAGCGCGTCGGGCTGGAAGACCGGGCCGACCGGCGTGCCGAACAGCAGATTTTCCGCCACGCTGGCGTTCAGGGTGTAGCGGGCGGGGTCGAATCGCTCGACCAGCCGGCCGAACTCGGGGTCGTCCAGAACCGTGCGCATCGCCTCGCGCGCCTCCAGCACGCGGGCGGCCACGTCGGGGCGCCGGTCCGGGTCCACCGTGCGGGTCAGGCCCATGGCGTAGACGTCCTCGTCCAGGTTCACCAGCGTCAGGACCTGGAGGATGCGGCGCTTCAGATCCTCCGGCCCGTCGCAGCCGGCGGCGGCGTAGTCGATCCAGTCGGCGCGCAGGTCGTAGGTGGCGTTCCCGGACAGCTGCGATTCCATCAGCCGGCGCTGGCGGCGTTCGGCCATCTCGTCCCGCTTTTCGGGTGGGCGCAGCGGACGGTGGCGCAGGCCGTAGATCAGGTTGTCGTGCAGCGAGGCGGCGAACAGGTAGGGCGACGCCCCCACATAGGCGGCGTGGCGGCCGGTCACGCTGTCGGGCAGGGTGGCGTAATCGAGGTCGCCCAGCCGGATCTGCCCGGACGACGGCAACAGCACGCGCGCCGCCAATTGCGCCAGCTCGTCCCGGCCGGAGCCGATGCCCACCACGGCGGTGTGGCGGTCCAGGGGGATGTCGCAGCTGACCGCCTCCAGCGCCCGCGCGCCGCCGTCCTCGCCGAAGGTGACGTTGCGGAAGGCGAGGGTACCCTTCAGGGGCATGTCCTCGTCGGCGGTCAGCAGCCGCTCGTCCAGCAGTTCGGGAACGTGGAACTGCTCGACCACCTGCTCGTACTTGATGCGGTTGTCCTCCTTCTGCTGGTACCAGTCCAGCAGCTCCTTCCAGGGTGCGGCGAGGTCCTTGTAGGCGGCCAGCACCGCCACCAGCGCACCGAAGGACAGCTGGCCCCGGATCACCAGATAGCCGCCGATCGAATAGAAGAAGAAGGGCGTCAGCTGGTTGATGAAGTTGTTCAGGAATTTGATGAAGAACTTGCGCTGATAAATCTCGAACCGGATGTCGTAGACGTCGCCCAGCCGGTGGCTGAGGTCGGCCAGATGCCAGGATGCCGCGTCGTGGGTGTGCACCTCCTGGATGCCGGACACCGTCTCGCCCACCCGGTCGGAGATCTGGCGCATGGCGCGCACGCGCTGCTTGCCCAGTTGGTTGACCTTGCGCTGAAGGCGCGGGATCAGCCAGCCCTGAAGCGGGTACAGCGACACCGCCGCCGTCCCCAGCACCGGGTCCTGGATGAAGATGAAGGCGATGTAGACCAGCAGCGTGCCGCCCTGGAAGATCGGCACGGCGATGGCGTCGCCGATGAAGCCGCCCAGCGGCTCCACCTCCGCCGTGATCATCGGGATGATCTCGCCCGGCGACATCTTGCGGAAGCGGGGCAGGGGAAAGCGCAGCACCCGCACATACAGCTCGTAGCGCAGGCGGCGCAGCATCCGTTCGCCCAGCCGCCCCTTGTAGGTGTTGATGACGTACTTGAACCAGCCGTTGATCAGCACCAGCGCCAGGAACAGCCCGCTCAGCACGAACAGGTAATCGGTCTGGTCGAGGTGGAGGCCGAAATAGGTCTCCGGCACCTTCTTGCCCGCGATGGCCTCGTTGACGATGCGCTTGGGCAGATCCAGCGAGGCGTAGAGGAACGGGAAGGAGGCCAGCGTCATCCCCGTCAGCACGACCTGCTGGCGGGCGCTGTGCCGGACGATGAAGCGGTAGATGCTGGATTCCATGGCGCCATCCTACCAAGGAGCCGGCGGACGCGCGGAGGAGGCAGAGACCTTACCCCCTTTGCTGCATGGCGGAAACGGGCGGGCTTTGCGCATTTTTCAGGGAGCGGATTTCGCGGCCACACAAAAACGGCCATGCGGAAAGGGAGAGTGCCGATGAGCGATCGCCCGACGTCCGGCCGCGTCCTGATCTACAGCCATGACACCTTCGGGCTGGGCCACCTGCGCCGCTGCCGCGCCATCGCCCACGCGCTGGTCGAGCGGTACAAGGACCTGTCCGTCCTGATCCTGTCCGGGTCGCCCATCGTCGGCAGCTTCGACTTCCGCGCGCGGGTGGATTTCGTGCGCATCCCCGGCGTCATCAAGCTGCGCAACGGCGAATACACGGCGCTGAACCTGCATCTGGACATCGAGGAGATGCTGGCGATGCGGGCCTCGCTGATCCGCCACACGGCGGAGGCGTACCGGCCCGACCTGTTCATCGTGGACAAGGAACCGCTGGGCCTGCGCGGCGAGGTGCGCGAGACGCTGCACGACCTGAAGCGGCGCGGCGTGCCGCTGGTGCTGGGCCTGCGCGACGTGATGGACGAACCCGCCCTGCTCGCCCCGGAGTGGGAGCGCAAGAAGGTCATGCCCGCCCTGGAGGATCTGTACGACGAGCTGTGGGTCTACGGCCTGCCGCAGATCTGCGATCCGCTGGAGGGGATCGAGGTGCCGGACGCGGTGCGGGCGCGCATGGTCTACACCGGCTACCTGCACCGCACGGCCCCGGCCGCGAGCCCGCACCTGCCCGGCATCCCGGAGGAGCCCTACATCCTCGTCACCGCCGGCGGCGGCGGGGACGGGGAGGCGCTGATCGACTGGGTGCTGCGCGCCTATGAGAGCGATCCCGACATTCCCAACCGCGCCGTGCTGGTCTTCGGCCCCTTCATGCAGCCGGACGCCCAGGCCTATTTCCAGGCCCGCGCCGACGCCCTGTCCAAGGTCGAGGCGACGACCTTCGAGACGCGGATCGAGCGGCTGATGCAGGGGGCGGTCGGGGTGGTCGCCATGGGCGGCTACAACACCTTCTGCGAGATTCTGTCCTTCGACAAGCGGGCACTGATCGTCCCGCGCGAGAAGCCGCGCCGCGAACAGACCATCCGCGCCGCCCGCGCGCAGGAGCTGGGGCTGGTCGCCATGCTGATGGACGACGGCGTTCGCGATGCCGGCGCCATGGCGGCGGCGCTGCGCCGGCTGCCCTGGCAGGCGCCGCCCTCGGCCGTGCGGGTGCCCGGCCTGCTGGACGGGCTGGAGACGGTCAACGACCTCGCCGGCCGCCACCTGCCGCAACGCGAGCCGCCCAGGCGCTTCGCCACCGGTTTCGCCTCCGGGAGCGCCGCATGACCGTCGCGGTCATCGTCAAGGGCTGGCCGCGCCTGTCGGAAACCTTCATCGCCCAGGAAGTGCTGGGGCTGGAGCGTCGTGGTTTGCGTCAAGTCATCGTCAGCTTGCGTCAACCGACCGACACGGCGGTGCACGAGCTGAACCGCCGGGTGACGGCACCGGTCCTGTACCTTCCCGAATATCTGCACGAGGCGCCGGGGCGGGTGGCGCGGGCGGTCCTGGCCGCGCGGCACCGGCCGGGGTGGGGGAGGGCGCTGGCCGCCTGGACGGCCGACCTGCGCCGCGACCCCACACGCAACCGCGTGCGCCGCTTCGGGCAGGCCTGCGTCCTGGCGGCGGAGTTGCCGGCGGACGTGACGTGGCTGCACAGCCATTTCCTGCACACGCCGGCCAGCGTCGCCCGCTACGCCGCTCTGCTGACCGGCCTGCCCTGGAGCTTTTCCGCCCACGCCAAGGACATCTGGACCTCGCCCGACTGGGACAAGCGCGCGAAGCTGGCCGAGGCGCGCTGGGGCGTCACCTGCACGGCGCTGGGGCACGCGCATCTGGTGGCGCTGGCCCTGGAACCGGGGCGGGTGGAACTTCTCTACCACGGGCTGGACTTCGCGCGCTTCCCTGATCCGCCCGCCGCCCGGCCGCCGCGCGACGGGGCCGATCCGGCCGACCCGGTGCTCCTGCTGTCGGTCGGTCGGGCGGTCGAGAAGAAGGGGCTGGATCTCGCGCTCGACGCGCTGGCCCGGCTTCCCCCCGGCCTGCACTGGCGCTGGGTGCATGTCGGCGGGGGCGAGCGTCTGGCGGCCTTGAAGGCGCAGGCGGAGCGGCTGGGCCTGACCGGCCGGGTCGAATGGCTGGGCGCGCAGGCGCAGGATGCGGTGATCGCGCAGTACCGGCGCGCCGACCTGTTCGTGCTGCCCTGCCGGACCGCGCGGGATGGCGATCGCGACGGCCTGCCCAACGTGCTGATGGAGGCGCAGGCGCAGGCGCTGCCCTGCGTCTCCACCCGCGCGGCGGCGGTGCCGGAACTGATCGAGGACGGGGCGACCGGCCTGCTGGTGGAACCGGAGGACGTGCCGGCCCTGACCGCGGCGCTGGAGTCGCTGATCCGCGACCCCGCCCGCCGCGCCGCGCTGGGCACGGCCGGGGCGGCGCGCGTCCGCCGCGACTTCGGCTGCGAGGCGGGCATCGACCGGCTGTATCGGCGCTTTACAGGACTCGAAGGGCATACAAACGTCACCGCCGTCGCCCCCTGTTGTGCGTTGCACCCATGATGGGCGGGCTGTAAAGTGCGCGCGTTCCGCCACCACACCAGCATCATGGCGACTGTTCCCGACATCACCGCGGCGGCCCCGCTCGATTTTTTCGAGTTGGACGACGACGCCGACGCCGTCGTCACCAGCCACGAGCTGTCGGTGACGCGCAGCAAGCTGGGCGATCTTCTCGACCTGCTGCCGGCCGGGCTGCTGATCCATCAGGAAATGGGCATCGTCTTCGCCAACCAGGAAGCCGCGCGCATCCTGGGGGCCGACGGCGACGCGCTGATCGGGCGCCATTATCTCGATTTCGTGGAGAGCGCGGACGCCGAGGCGCACCGCGACTCCTTCACCCGCTGCCTGCGCGGGCACGAGCTGATCCGCTCGCAGGACGGGGCGGTGCTGTCGGTGGACGGGCGGCGCATCCGCGTGCAGGTCAGCATGTCGCCGCTGCCCTGGGACGGCTTGCCGGTCATCTACGTGATGATCAACGACGTGACGCAGCTGAAGGAGAGCGAAGAGCGGCTGCGGCATCTGTCGATCACCGATCCGCTGACCAACACCTTCAACCGCCGCCATTTCTTCGAGGTCGCCGAACGCGAGGTCGCCCACGCCCGCCGCCACGACCGGCCGACCAGCCTGCTCGCCATCGACATCGACCATTTCAAGCGCATCAACGACAGCTTCGGCCACGCCGTGGGCGACGAGGCGCTGAAGGTCTTCACCCAGGCGTGCGAGGCCGAATTGCGCGCCAGCGATCTGCTGGGCCGCATGGGCGGCGAGGAGTTCGCGGTCCTGCTGCCGGAAACCGACATGGCCGGCGCCCGCATGGTGGCCGAACGCATCCGCCGCCGCATGGGCGAACTGGCCGTGCCGGCCGGGACGGACGAGGTCCGCTTCACCGTGTCCATCGGCATCTCCTCCTGCCGGGCGGGGGAACGCAGCGTGGACGCCCTGCTGTCCTGCGCCGACGAGGCGCTGTACCGCGCCAAGGACGCCGGCCGGAACCGCGCGGTTGGCGAGGCGGACGTTTCCTTCTTTTGAGCCATGGGCGAGGGGGCGGAGATGCGCATCGCCTTCTACGCACCGCTGAAGGCACCCACCCACCCGGTGCCCTCCGGCGACCGCCGCATGGCCCGCCTGCTGATGGCCGCCCTGGAGGCGGGGGGCCACGAGGTGACCCTGGCCTGCACCCTGCGCAGCTGGGACGACGGCCGCATTCCCGGCCGGGCCGACCGCTTGGCCGCGCTGGGCGCGCGTTGCGCCGACCGTCTGATCGCGCGCTGGCGCGACGACCCGCCGGACCTCTGGTTCACCTACCACCTCTACCACAAGGCCCCGGACTGGATCGGCCCGGCGGTCAGCCGGCGCTTCGGCATTCCCTATGTGGTGGCGGAGGCGTCCTTCGCGCCCAAGCAGGCCGCCGGCCCCTTCGCCGCCGGCCACCGCGCGGCCGAGTCGGCGATCCGGCAGGCGGCGGCCGTGATCAACCTCGCCGGCCACGACGCGGAGGGCGTGTTGCCCCTGCTCGATTCGTCCGACCGTCTGGTGCGCCTGCGTCCCTTCGTCGAAACCGGGCGGTTCGCCGTTCCGCGCGACCCCGCCCGTCAAGCTTTGGCCAATCGTTACGGCCTACCAACGACCGTGCCGTGGCTGTTGGCGGTCGGCATGATGCGCGGCGGCGACAAGGCGCGTTCCTACGCCATCCTGGCCGAGGCGATCCGGCGCCTGTCTCCCTCTCCCGCGAAGCGGGGGAGGGTTG
>JAEZID010000470.1 GCA_023416195.1 Pseudomonadota bacterium
CTGTCCTCCGGTTATTCCTGTTCTTTCAAGCCATGGACCTCGACCGGGTTGGGCAGGCCCTTCACCGGATGCCAGCCGACCGGGGTCAGGCGGGCGCCGCAGGCGGCGGCGAACGCGGCGGAGGTCAGGACGGTGCGGTTCAGGCGGTCGCACAGCCCCTCGATCCGGCTGACCAGATTGACCGCCGGGCCGATCACCGTGAAGTCCAGCCGGTCGGCGGAACCGATGTTGCCGTACATGACCTCGCCCAGATGCAGCGCGATGCCGCAGCGCAGCGTCGGCTGGCCCCAGGCGGCGCGCTCGGCGTTGCGCTCGATCATGCCCGCCACGGCGTCCTCCGCCGCGTCGAGCGCCTTGGTGCAGGCGGACGCCCCGTCGCGGTCGCTGTCCTCCAGCGGGAAGATCGCCAGCATGGCGTCGCCGATGAACTTCATGATCTCGCCGCCGTGGCGTTCCACCGCCCCGCCCATGATCACGAAATAGCCGTTCAGCAGGCCGATCAGCTCCTCGCGCGGCAGCCGGTCGGCCAGCGAGGTGAAGCCGCGCAGGTCGCAGTACCACAGAACCGCGCGCACGTTGGCGCCGGTGCCGCGCCGGATGTCGCCGGACAGGATGCGCGTGCCCGTCCGCCGCCCGACGTAGGTGTCCAGCACTGTGACCGCCAGCCGCCGCAGCGCCATCGTCTCCAGCACCGCGCCCAGCGCGGGCATGACGCCGTTGACCAGCGCCAGATCCTCGATGGAAAAGCCGCCGGGCCGGTCGGTGGTGAAGCTCATCACGTTGCGCCGTCCGTCCGCGAACAGGATGGTCATGGCGGCGTAGTCGGTGGCGCCCTGTTGGCGCAGTTCACCCAGCACCGGATAGGGCCAGGGCGCCTCCATCTGCTCCAGCCGGTAGCGAAGCGCGTCGGCGCCGTCGTCCAGCAGGGTGGCGAAGGGGCTGCTCAGATACTCGCTGCTGGTCTCGGTGCCGTGCGGGCGGGTGGAAACCTCCACGCCCTGGGTGTGGCGGCGCCAGAAGAAGGCGATGGAGCGGATCTGCGGGTGCAGCAGCGGCAGCCCGCACACCACGCGCCACAGCGGCACGCCCGCCGCGCCCAGCCGGCGGCAGAAGCGGTCCAGAAGCTCCTGGATGCTGGCGGCGTGCCGCCCGTCCTGCAACAGCCAGTCGATCACCTCCTGCCGGGTATCGCGGGGGCCGGGGGAGGGCAGAGCGGCCGTAAGATCCGGCGTGGAGGCGGGCGTGGACGGCGCGACGCTCACGGGGCAATAACCATACTGAGACGATCCTTGATCTGGCGCGCGATTCTGCCCAAGTTTCGCCTGCGCCGCCAGTCAGTTCGGCGCCGATGGAGGATATGGACATGTTCATTCAGACCGAGCAGACGCCCAACCCGGCGACTCTCAAGTTCCTGCCGGGGCGTGACGTGCTCGGACGCGGCACCGCCGACTTCCCCAGCCGCGAGGATGCCGCCCGTTCGCCGCTCGCCCAGCGCCTGTTCGAAATCGACGGGGTGGAAGGCGTGTTCCTGGGCGCCGACTTCATCACCATCACCAAGACCGCCGCCAAGGACTGGTTCCTGCTGAAGCCGTCGATCCTCGGCGTCATCATGGAGCATTTCACCGCCAACCGGCCGGTGCTGCTCGACGACGTCGGCAGCGGCCACACCGAGGGCGGTGATGACGACGAGATCGTCCAGCAGATCAAGGAGCTGCTCGACACCCGCGTGCGCCCGGCCGTGGCGCAGGACGGCGGCGACATCACCTTCCACGGGTTCGAGGACGGGGTGGTGTATCTGGTCATGAAGGGCGCCTGCTCGGGCTGCCCCAGCTCGACGGCCACGCTGAAGGCGGGCATCGAGAACATGCTGCGCCACTACATCCCCGAGGTCGTCGAGGTCCGGGCGGTCCGCTGACGTTTCTTTGCGGCGAGGGGAATCGCCACAAAGACACAAAGGGCACAAAGATTTTCACAAAGAGGGTCTCGGCAGTGCGGTCACTCACCGCGGTGTCGGCGCCCCTTTGTGAGGTTCTTTGTGCCCTTTGTGTCTTTGTGGTGAATCTTTTTCTTATTCCGGAACCACGAACTGCAATCCCAACCAGCGCCAACGGCCGTCCGGGGCCGGCAGGGTGCAGTTGACGCGGGACCGGCCGGGCGGGAAGGGGTCCTTGATGCGGACCTCGACGCGGTCGTCGGAGACGTGCTCGATGGCGGTGCGGCCCTGGCCGGCGGCGAAGCAGGCCAGCCGCGACAGGTCGCCCACCTCGTCGGCGGCGGTGAAGCCCAGCGACGGCGGGTTTACGGTCAGCAGCGGGTCGTCGGGCGTCAGGTCGGTGACCGGCAGCGGCAGCGCGTTGGCGGCCAGCTGGAAACGGTCCACGCTGCCGAAGGCCTCGTTCATGAAGAAGCGCGGCAGGTTCCAGCGGTCGGCCTGCGGGTGCAGAACGCCGGACTGCTGGCCGAAGGCGGCGTCCAGCCCATGGTCGATGACGTAGGCGCGGGCGGCGGCCGACACCTCGCCCTGCGGGTAGGCGAACAGCGTCGGGCGCTTGCCCAGCTCCGCCTGGAGGCGGTCGGACATGCGGCGCAGCTCCGCCACGATGTCGGCGGCGGGGCGGGACACCAGCGATTGGGTGGAGGCGCTCAGGCCGCCGATGGTCACCCCGGCCGCCGCCAGCTGGCGGATTTCCGCCCAGGTCATGTGGGCGGGCGATCCCCGGTCCACGGCGTCGGTCGCGACGAACAGGGTGAAGGGCAGGTTGGCGGCCTTCAGGCGCGGCCAAGCCTCGCGGAAGGCGGACCGGCTGGCCTCGTCGATGGTGATGGCGACCGTGCGGTCGGGCAGCGGCTTGCCGGTGCGCAGCGCCTCCAGGACGCGGGGCAGCGGCAGGACCTGATACTCGCCGTCCGTCAGCTCCTCGATGTGGGCTTCGAACTGGTCGAGGCGGATGCTGATCGAGGGGGTCTGATCCTCGCCGAAGCGGTCGTAGGCGAAAACCACCGCCCTGGGGGGCGCGGCCTGCTCCGCGGCGACGGCGGGGCCGCCCGCCAGAACCTGAAGGGTCCAGGCGGCGGCCACGGCGAGCAATGCGGCGGCGCGTCGAAGCGGCATGTCGGCCCATACGGATCGCTGAACCGGACGACCGTCCGGCTTACCACATGTGATGTGGCATATCGGACCCACCGGGAACAAGTCCGCAACGTCTCCAAGGCTGCTGCCGGTCGCCGAGCGATGCAGCCTTGCAACAAACCGTCGCCTCAGCCCATCAGCCTTCCACCGGCCGCCGCGTCGGTCAGCAGCGGGTAGCCCTCCGCGTCGGGAAGCTGGTAATGCCACCACTCGCACGCGTAATGCTGCCAGCCCGCCGCCGTCATGATGCCGAGCAGGGCGGCGCGGTTGCGCTGCTGCTTGCGGGTCAGGTCGGTGCGGCCGTGGTGGGAACGCTCCGTCATGTCGTCGAAGCCGGTGCCCATGTCCAGCGGCTGGCCGTCCTTGTCGGCCAGGGTCAGGTCCACGGCGACCCCACGCGAATGCATGGAGCCGATGCGCGGGTCGGCGATGTAGGCGGGGTCGGGGAAGGCATGCCACAGCGTCCATTGCGCCTCGACCGGGCGGAAGGCATCGTACAGGCGCAGCCGGCGGCCGATGCCGCGCGCCAGATCGATGGCCGTGCGCAGCCGGTCGGCGGCGTGAGGGTGCAGCAGGCACAGCGGCTGGCGGTAGATCGGCGCGCCCGTCAGGTTGTCGGGCGTGGCGTAGAGCAGGTCGAGATCGACGTCGAAGGCCGGCGGTGCGATGTCAATGATCATGGTGTGCGAGGGGTCTGTTGGACTTCGGGTTTGGGAAGAAGGCAGCAATGAAGGCGGTGGGTCAATGATCGTTCTGGGTCTGGATACGGCGACGTCGGGCTGCTCGGCGGCGGTGTGGGACGATGGCCGTGTCACGGCGCGGCGCGCCGAACCCATGGCGCGCGGCCAGGCGGAGGCGCTGGTCCCCATGGCCGAGGCGGCGCTGGCCGAGGCCGGCGTTGGCTTCGACCGGCTGGACCGCATCGCGGTGACGGTGGGGCCGGGGGCCTTCACGGGGCTGCGCATCGCGCTGGCGGCGGCGCGCGGCTTCGCGCTGGCCGCCGGGCTGCCGGTCGTCGGCGTCACCACCTTCGACGCCGTCGCGCACGGGCTGCCGGAGCGCGAGCGGGCGGGGAGGACGGTGCTGGTCGCCGTGGACTCCCGCCGGGCCGAGCCGTTCCTGAACCTGTTCGGTCCCGGCCTGGAGCCGATCGGCGAGCCGGCGATGTTTGAGCCGGGCGCGGTGCCCGCGTGGCTGGCCGCGCTGTTGCCGGCCGGGCCGCTGCTGATCGCCGGCGACGGGGCCGGGTTGCTGCGTCCGGTGCTGGGGGATCGGCCGGACACCGCGTTCGCGGAGGGGCCGGGCACGCCGGACGCCGCCGTGGTGGCGGCGCTGGGTGCGGTGCGGGACATCGGCCTGCCGGCCCAGCCCTTCTATCTCCGCCCGCCCGACGTCACCCTGCCGAAGAGCAAGTGATGGGGGCCAAGTGATGAGCGACGATATCCTTCTTCAGCCGGCGGGCGTCGTCGCGGCGCCGGTGATCGCCGCCTTGCAGCGGGCCTGCTTCCCCGACGATCCGTGGGGGGAGGAGTCGGTGGCGACGCTGGTCGGTCAGCCCGGCTCCTTCGCCGTACTGGCGCTGGCGGGAGAGGAGCCGGTCGGCTTCGTCATGGCGCGGGTCGCCGCCGACGATGCGGAGATCATCGCCATCGGCGTTTCGGCGGCGGCGCGCGGGCGGGGCATCGGCCGCCGCCTCGTCGCGGCGTCGCTGGACGGTTCGCGGGAACGGGGCGCGACGGCGCTGTTCCTGGAAGTCGCCGAAGACAACGACGCGGCGCGGGCACTGTATAAGTCCTGCGGTTTCTTTCCGGTCGGCCGACGGCCCGGATATTACAAACGTCCGGATGGAAGGGTTGCCGCTTTGGTGCTCCGGTATTCTTTCGTAAGCGTATAAATCTTAACTTTTGCGCACCCAGAGGCGGTGAATCCCCACGGGCTCATCCGGATTTTCGGGTTTTACCGCCAGAATGGAGTGGCCCAGTTCGGCTAAGGATCGGGGTACATTCTCCAAGGGTTCGCCCGCGTTCAGCCGGACTTCGAGCGTTTGTCCGGACTCCATCCGTTCCACCGACAACTTGGTTTTGACGAAGGTTAACGGGCACACGTCCGAGGTGATGTCCAAAAACAAGTCGGTCGAGATTTTTTCGTACACTGCTTCCT
>JAEZID010000497.1 GCA_023416195.1 Pseudomonadota bacterium
GGCACGATCACGCTGGGCAACCGGCAGGCGGCGGAGTTCATCCCCGTCCCCGGCGTGGCCGAACGCGAACTGGCCGAGGCCGCCTTCCTCGCCTCGCTGGCCGACGAGACGCCGGAGGGCAAGTCCATCGTGGCTCTGGCGCGCGAGCGTTTCGGCTTCCATCCCGACGGGCTGGAGCGCGGCGCCCTGACCTTCATCCCCTTCACCGCCCAGACGCGCATGAGCGGCGTGGACGTGCCCGGACAGGACGCGTCCGGCCGGGGGCTGCGGTCGGTCGGCGCCCAGGCGTCCATAACGGAGATCCGCAAGGGTGCCTCCGACGCCATCGTCGCCCGCGTCGGCCAGCGCAACGTCACGCGCGATCTCGCCCTGGCGGTGGAGCGCGTCGCCAAGGCCGGCGGCACGCCGCTGCTCGTGGCGAAGGACGCCCGCGTGCTGGGCGTCGCATATCTCAAGGACATCGTCAAGCCGGGCATCCGCGAGCGCTTCCAGACCCTGCGGGCCATGGGCATCCGGACGGTCATGGTCACCGGCGACAACCCGCTGACCGCCGCCGCCATCGCCGCCGAGGCCGGGGTGGACGATTTCCTGGCCGAGGCCACGCCGGAACGCAAGCTGGAGCTGATCCGCTCCCACCAGGCCGAAGGGCGGCTGGTCGCCATGTGCGGTGACGGGTCCAACGACGCGCCGGCGCTGGCGCAGGCCGACGTGGGCGTCGCCATGAACACCGGCACGCAGGCGGCGCGCGAGGCCGGCAACATGGTGGACCTGGAAAGCGATCCGACCAAGCTGATCGAGATCGTCATGATCGGCAAGCAGCTGCTGATGAGCCGGGGGGCGCTGACCACCTTCTCCATCGCCAACGACGTGGCGAAATACTTCGCGATCATCCCGGCCCTGTTCATCGCCGGCATCCCGCAATTGCAGGCGCTGAACGTCATGGGGCTGGCGAGCCCGCAGAGCGCCGTCCTGTCCGCCATCATCTTCAACGCGCTGGTCATCGTGGCGCTGATCCCGCTGGCGCTGCGGGGCGTGGCCTACCGGCCGGCGCCGGCCGCCGTGCTGCTGCGCCGGAATCTGCTGGTCTACGGCCTCGGCGGGCTCGTGGTGCCGTTCCTCGGCATCAAGGCCATCGACCTCGCCGTGACCGCCCTCGGACTCGCCTGACCCGGAGGAAGACATGCTCAAGGACCTTCGCCCCGCCCTTCTGCTGCTGGTCGCCATGACCGTTCTGACCGGCCTCGTCTATCCGCTGGCCGTCACCGGCCTCGCCCAGGCGCTCTTCCCGGCCCAGGCGAACGGCAGCCTGATCGGGCGCGACGGCCATGTCGTCGGCTCGGCCCTGATCGCGCAAGCCTTCACCCGGCCGGAGTATGTCCACCCCCGCCCGTCGGCGGCCGGCCCCGACGGTTACGACGCGGCGGCCTCCGGCGCGTCGAACCTCGGCCCCACCGCCAAGGCGCTGGCGGACACGGTGGCCGCGCGGGTGGAGGCGGTGAAAGCCGAGAACCCGGACGCCACCGGGCCGGTGCCGGCCGATCTCGTCACCGCCTCGGCCAGCGGCCTTGACCCCGACCTGTCGCCGGCGGCGGCGTTTTATCAGGCCGCCCGCGTCGCCAGGGCGCGCGGCGTGCCGGAAGAGGCGGTGCGCGCCCTGATCGCGGAGCAGACCAGAGGCCGGTTCTGGGGCATGCTGGGAGAGCCGCGGGTGAACGTGCTGCGGCTCAACCTCGCGCTCGACGAACGGTTTCCCATGACGTAGACGCGGACCCTTATGGCCGACACCGACCACACCGATCGTCCGTCACCCGACGCGCTGCTCGAGGAGGCCATCCGCGAGCGGCGCGGCCGGCTGAAGATCTTCCTCGGCGCCGCCCCCGGCGTGGGGAAGACCTACGCCATGCTGGAAGACGCCCAGGCGCGGCGGCGCGAGGGCGTGGACGTGCTGGTCGGCGTCGTCGAAACGCACGGCCGCGCCGAGACGGAGACGTTGCTGACCGGGCTGGACGTGCTGCCGCGCCGGGCCATCGACTACCGGGGGCGGCCGTTCCACGAGATGGATCTGGACGCCATCCTGGCGCGCCGCCCGGCTCTGGTGCTGGTGGACGAGCTGGCCCACACCAACATCCCCGGCAGCCGCCACCTGAAACGCTGGCAGGACGTGGAGGAGATCCTGGACGCCGGCATCGACGTCCACTCCACGCTCAACGTGCAGCATCTGGAAAGCCTGAACGACGTCGTCGAGCGCATCACCGGCGTCACGGTGCGCGAGACGCTGCCCGACAGCGTCCTGCACGGCGCCGACGAGATCGAACTGATCGACCTGCCGCCCCAGGAACTCATCCGCCGCCTGGAGGAAGGCAAGGTCTATGTGCCCGAGCAGGCGCGGCGTGCCATCGGCCATTTCTTCTCGCCCGGCAACCTGACGGCGCTGCGCGAGATGGCCCTTCGGCAGGCGGCCGAACGGGTGGACGCGCAGATGCTGCGCTACATGCGCTCGCACGCCATCGCCGGTCCCTGGCCGACGCGCGAGCGCATCGTCGCCTGCGTCGGCGACGGGCCGCAGGCGCTGCGGCTGGTGCGCACGACCAAGCGCATCGCCGAGCGGCGCGACGCCCCCTGGGTCGTGCTCTACGTCGAGACGCACCGCCACCAATCCCTGTCGGAGGAGGACAAGGACGGCATCGCCCAGGCGCTGCTGCTGGCCGAACAGCTGGGCGGGGAGACGGTGGTGGTCCAGGGCGACCGGGTCGCGGAGGAAATCCTGTCCTTCGCGCGGTCCCGCAACGCCACCCAGATCATCGTCGGCCGGGAGCGGCCCCGGCGCTGGCTGCGCCGCCTCGGCCATTCGGTCACGGCCGAGCTGCTGGCGAAGACCGAGGATTTCGACCTGCTGGTGATGGCCGGGGAGGACGACCGCCCGGCGCGGACGCTGGAGACCGGTGCCGCGCGCGAGCCGGTGGACTGGCTGGCCTACGCGGCCACCGCCGCCGTCGTCGCGGCGGCGACGGGCGTCGCCTTCCTGATCGACCTGTGGCTGCCGGTCGCCAACATCTCGGTCGCCTATCTGATCGGCGTGCTGCTGGTCGCCATGCGGTACGGGCGCTGGCCGTCGGTCTTCGCCTCCGTCCTCAGCTTCTGCGTCTTCAACTTCTTCTTCACCGAGCCGCGCCTGACCCTGGCCATCTCGGACGCGCAGAACATCCTGACGGTGTTCTTCTTCCTGGCGGCGGCCATCATCACCTCCAACCTCGCGGCGCGGCTGCGCGCCCAGGTGGAGGCGACGCGGCTGAGCGCCCGGCGCACCGCCAACCTGTACGACTTCAACCGGCGCATCTCGGCGGCGGTCGGGCTGGACGACGTGCTGTGGGCGGTCGTCCACCATGTGGCGGCCACCATGAACGGCGCCTCGCTGGTGCTGATGCCCGAGGACGAACGGCTGGAGATCAAGGCCGGCTACCCGCCCGAGGACCAGCTCGACGAACGGGCCAGGGCGGCGGCCCAATGGGCGTGGGACAACGGCAAGCCGGCGGGGCGCGGGTCGGCCACGCTGCCCTCCTCGGACTGGCTGTTCCTCCCGCTGAGGACCGGGCGGGGGCCGGTCGGCGTGCTGGGGGTGCAGCTGGCCGCCGGCCGGGATCTGCTGACGCCGGAACAGAACCGGCTGCTGGCGACCCTGGCCGATCAGGCGGCGGTGGCCGTCGAGCGCACGGCGCTGGTCTCCGACGTGGAAGCGGCGCGCGTCGCCGCCGAGACCGAACGGCTGCGGGCGGCCCTGCTGTCCTCCCTGTCGCACGATCTGCGCACGCCGCTGGTGTCGATCCTCGGCGCGGCGTCGAGCCTGCACGACTACGGCAAGACCCTGTCGCCGGACGAACGGCTGGAGCTGGCGCAGACCATCCAGGAGGAGGCCGAACGGCTGAACCGCTTCGTCCAGAACCTGCTGGACATGACGCGCATCGGCTCCGGCGCCCTGAAGCCGCGCGCCGACTGGGTGGACCTGGGCGACGTGATCGGGGCCGCGCTACGGCGGGCGTCCACGATGCTGCGCGACCGCCGCGTGCGGCTGGAGCTGGCGCCGGACCTGCCGTTGCTGCGCGCCGACCCGGTGCTGCTGGAACAGGTGTTCTTCAACCTGATCGACAACGCCTGCAAATACGCGCCGGAGGGCACGGCCCTGTCGATCCGGGCCGAACGGGGCGACGGGCGGGTCGAGGCCGAGGTCTGCGACCAGGGGCCGGGCATCCCCGAGCGGGACCGCGAGCGCGTCTTCGACATGTTCTACCGCGTCCAGGCCGGCGACGCCCAGACCGCCGGCACCGGGCTGGGGCTGGCCATCTGCCGGGGCATCGTCGAGGCGCACGGCGGCACCATCGCGGCGCGGCCGGGCCGGAACGGCGTCGGGACGATCATCGCCATCACCCTGCCCGCCGCTGCCGAGCCGGATCTGGCGGACGCCGGCACCCCCGCCGGAGAATGAACGAGCCGCGCCATGTCTCCCACAATGCCCAAAGTCCTGATCGTCGATGACGAACCGCAGATCCGCCGCTTCCTGCGCATCAGCCTGAGCGCCAACGGCTACGCCGTGGTGGAGGCGGAGAACGGGCGCGGCGGCATCGCGGCCTTCGAGGCCGAGCGGCCCGATCTGGTTATCCTCGACCTCGGCCTTCCCGACCTGGACGGGCAGGAGGTGGTCACCGCCCTCCAGGCGATCCGGCCGGCGCCGATCATCGTCCTGTCCGTGCGGGCGCAGGAATACGACAAGGTCGAGGCGCTGGACCGGGGGGCGGTGGATTATGTGGTCAAGCCGTTCGGCACGGCCGAGCTGATGGCCCGCGTGCGCGCGGCCCTGCGCCAGCGCCCCCAGGACGGCCCGCCGCCCACCACCGTCGCCGCCGGGCCGGTCGTCGTGGACCTCGCCCGCCGCGTGGTGACGCGCGACGGGCAGGAGGTCCACCTGTCCCGCCGCGAGTTCGAGTTGCTGGCCGCGCTCGCCCGCCACGCCGACCATGTGCTGACCCACACCGAGCTGCTGCGCACCGTGTGGGGACCGGCACACGTCCACGACACGGCCTACCTGCGCGTCTATGTGAAGCAGCTTCGCCAGAAGCTGGAGGCCGACCCCAACCGGCCGGGCCTGATCGTCACCGAGCCGGGCGTCGGCTACCGCTTCCGAACCT
>JAEZID010000531.1 GCA_023416195.1 Pseudomonadota bacterium
CCCCCCCCCCCCCCCCCCCCCCCCCCCCCCCCCCCCCCCCCCCCCCCCCCCCCCCCCCCCCCCCCCCCCCCACCCCCCGCCACCCCACGACGCGTCAGTAGCCGTGCCCCCTCACCCTGCCCTCTCCCCGGGGGGGAGAGGGTGGAGGTCGCGGTCCAGGCCAGCATCGAATGCCGATGATGCGCATGGCAAATGGCAACCGCCAGCGCGTCGGCGGCGTCGGGCGTGGTGATCGCGCAGCCCGGCAGCAGCAGGCGGACCATCGCCTGCACCTGCGTCTTGTCGGCGCGGCCCTGCCCGACCACCGACTTCTTCACCATGTTGTTGGCGTATTCGGCGACCGCCAGCCCGGCCCGCGCCGGGACCAGCAGGGCCACCGCCCGCGCCTGACCGAGCTTCAGCGTGGAGACCGCGTTGTTGTTCACGAAGGTCTCCTCCACCGCCGCCTCGTCGGGGCGGTAGCGCTCCACCACCTCGGTTAGCGCGTCGTGCAGCTGGCACAGGCGCTCGGCGAGCGGGCAGCCGTCGTCCGAATGCACGGCGCCATCGGCGACGTGGGTCAGGCGATTGCCGGCCACGTCGATGACGCCCCAGCCGGTGTGCCGCAGGCCGGGGTCCAGCCCCAAGAGGCGCACGGGCGGTTGCTGCCCCGCCCCGATCCGTCCGGCCTGCCCAAGCACCCCGGTGTCCTCCGCTAGGCCGCCTTAGGCCGTCAGCTTCTGCATCAGCTCGTCGGAGATGTCGAAGTTGCCTTCGACGGTCTGGACGTCGTCGTTGTCCTCCAGCACGTCCAGCAGCTTCAGCAGGCTGGCGGCGGCGTCCTCGCTCGGCGCGACGGTGTTCAGCGGCTTCCAGGTCAGGCGGGCGCTCTCCGCGCCGCCGAACTTGGCCTCCAGCGCGTCGCGCACGGCGGCGAAGCTCTCCACCGTGGTGGTGACCTCGTGGCCGTTCTCGTCGGATTCGACGTTGTCGGCGCCGGCCTCCAGCGCGGCCTCGAACACGGCGTCGGCGTCCGCCACGGCGGCCGGATAGTAGATCGCGCCGACGCGGCTGAACATGAAGGAGACCGAGTTCGTCTCGCCCAGCGAGCCGCCATACTTGGTGAAGGCGGAGCGCACTTCGGCGGCGGTGCGGTTGCGGTTGTCGGTCAGCGCGTCGACGATCAGCGCGACGCCGCCAGGGCCGTAGCCCTCGTACCGCACCTCTTCGTAGTTGGTGTCGTCACCACCGCCCGGCGTGCCCTGCTTGATCGCGCGGTCGATGCGGTCGCGCGGCATGTTCTGCCCGCGCGCCGCGGTGATGGCCGCGCGCAGGCGCGGGTTGGCCGCCGGGTCGGGCAGGCCCGACTTGGCCGCGACCGTGATTTCGCGGGCGAGCTTGTTGAAGATCTTGGACCGCTTGGCGTCCTGCGCGCCCTTGCGGTGCATGATGTTCTTGAATTGGCTATGACCGGCCATGCGTCGAACGAGCCCCAGATGGATTCAAAGTTGGATTCAAAGATGAAAGGTCTAGTGAAACAGATCGGCAAGCCGTGGAACACATGTACCGCATCGTGTGCGCCACCGCACGCCCTTGGCCCGGGAGACGACACCCACCCACTTAGAAAGTCAATATGGCAGGAGTGGGGCGCCGCCCCGGCGGTACCGTGGCACTCGCCCCATCGTTGCGGAAACGGGGATCGGGAGGGGGGTCAGCTCCGCGTCGGAATGGCCTGGCTGAGGCGTCCGCCGAGGCGCAACGGCTCGATCCGGGTGGCGAGGCCCGTGCGGTCGTCGGTCTCCACGTAGCAGCCGCAGACCGTCGCCTCGCCCTCGGCGGGGCTCAGCCGCTCGGTGGGAAGCTTGCGGATAAGCTTCGCCATCGCGACGTCCTTCTTCATGCCGATGGCGCTGTCGTAGTCGCCGCACATGCCGGCGTCGGTCAGATAGGCGGTGCCGCCGGTCAGGATCGTGTGGTCGGCCGTGGGAACATGGCTGTGCGTGCCGACCACCAGCGAGGCGCGGCCGTCGCAGAAATGGCCCATGATCATCTTCTCGCTGGTCGCCTCGCCATGCACGTCCACAAGGATGGCGTCGGCGCCGTTCGGCCCCAGGCGATGGGCGCGCAGCACCCGGTCCACCGCCGCGAACGGGTCGTCCAGCGGGTCCATGAACAGGCGCAGCATCACGTTCATGACCAGAACCTTGCGCCCGCCGCGCGCCTGCAACAGCACGGAGCCGCGCCCCGGCGTGCCTTCCGGGTAGTTCAGCGGGCGGATGATGCGCGGCTGCTGGTCGATGGCGGCGACCAACTCCTTCTGGTCCCAGGAGTGGTTGCCGAGCGTGACCACGTCCACGCCGGCCTCGAAGAACTCGGTGGCGATCTTCACGGTGATGCCGAAGCCGCCGGCGGCGTTCTCGCCGTTCACCACGGTCAGGTCGGGGTCCAGCCGCTCCTTCAGGGCCGGCATGTGGGCGATCACCGCGTCACGCCCCGTCCGCCCCACCACGTCACCCAGAAACAGAAGCCGCATCGTTCCCAACCTTCACTTCAAGATGCGGAGCGCAACTCGCTCCGTGACAATCCAGTCCAGCCGCTCGTCGTGGTCGGCGCAGGGCACCGCCTCGACCTCCTGCGCGGCGAAAGCGACACCGACCGCCTGCACCGGCCCAAGCCGGCGCAGGGCGTCCAGCGTGCGGTCGTAGTAACCGGCGCCGTAGCCAAGCCGGTGCCCCGTGCGGTCGAAGGCCAGCATCGGCACCAGCAGGACCGCGGGCGCGACCTCCGGCCGGTCGGCGCCCGGTTCCGCGATGCCGTAGCGCCCGGCGGCCAGCGGCTGCGCCGGGTCCCAATCGCGGAAGGTCAGCGCCTGCCCGCGCGGCCCCGACAGCGGCAGGGCCACCGTCCGCCCAAGGCTTCTAAAATGGAGGAGCAGCGGCCGCACGTCGAGTTCCGAACCGAGCGGCCAATAGCCGGCGACCGCGCCGTCCGGCAAATCCACCGATTCCATGACCCGGTCGCGCACGGCCAGCGCGGCAGCTTCGCGCGCACCATCATCGCCGATGGCGTCGCGCACCGCGCGCGCGTTGGCTCGGGCGGCGTCCTTGGCCAGGCGCGGGTCGGTCATCGTGGTCTTCGGGGGGAATTCGGTAAGGGAGAGGTGGAAGGTGCCGCCTCGGCCGTTGGCATATGCCTATCCTCCATGACCTGCAAGAGCAGGTGGGCGCCGTGTACCCGGACCACGGTCCGGACAGGGACAGCTCCCGAGAGTCTAGATTATCGGCCCTGGGGATTATTGCGACCTGACGAACCAGGCAGCGACCTTCCGTGCACTAACTTAGGCGCGCTCGAGCCGCGCGGCAACCTCTTCGATGCGC
>JAEZID010000036.1 GCA_023416195.1 Pseudomonadota bacterium
GACGACCCGCAGAATCAGCGCCAGCCGGGCAAGGTCTATTTCTTCGACGGGCAGGACAGCCGCTGTTCGGTCTATGTCGGCGATCAGGCCAAGCTGATGCCGCATTACGTGCCGCCGACGCGGTAAGGCCGGCAGAGGGGAAAGGGCGGCGGAGCGGAGGTTCATAGCCCCCGCTCCGCGCGCCCTCGTCACTTCGCCAGGAACTTCGCGATCGTGTCGCCCGCCTTGGCGATGTTCGCGACACCGTCCAGATGGCCGAGCGTGGAGGTGATGGCGTCGGTGTACTCCACCGCCACGCCCTGCTTCTCCAGCCGGTCCTTCAGCGGACGCATGGCGCGTTCCGGCGGGAAGACCATGTCGTCGGCGGACGGGATCAGCAGCACCGGCGCCTTGATCTTCGCCAGCCCCTCGTCCAGCGAGCCGCCGTTGCCGGCCACGAAGGTCTGGTTGGCCTTCACGAGATAGAGGAAGTGGTTGGCGTCGCTGACCGACGCGCGGGCGGCGGCCGCCTTGTCCAGCCACGCCTCAATGGCGAACTGGTTGTTCATGGCGGCGCGCGGGTCCTTGCCCTCCTCGGCCCACTTGCGGCCGAAGGTGGCGTCGGCCCACTTCCAATGGCGGGCGTGCAGGGTGACCAGCTTCAGCGCCTCGGTCAGGCCGGCCGTCGGCTCCGCCTTGCCGTAATAGTCGCCGCCCTGCCAGTTGGGGTCGAGCCTGATGGGCGCCGCCCACAGGTTCAGCCAGCCGATCAGGAAGGGATCGGCCTCCGCTCCGCCGATGGCGGCGATGACGCGCTTGACCATGTCGGGATGGGCCGCGCCCCATTCCAGCGCCTGGAGCGAGCCCATGGAACCGCCCATGACCGCCTGCAACGACGTGACGCCCAGGCTGTCGAGCAGCGCCTTCTGCACGTTCACGAAGTCGCGGATGGTCACGACCGGGAAGGTCATGCCGTAGGGCTTGCCGGTGTCCGGATTGATGCTGGCCGGACCGGTGGTGACGACGGTCGGGTCCTTCGGCGACAGGTTCACCAGCGTGTCGGAACTGACGATGAAGTACTTGTCGGTGTCCAGCGGCTTGCCCGGCCCGATGATCGAATCCCAATAGCCGGGAGCGGCGTCCTCCGCCTTGTACTTGCCGGCGGCGTGGCTGGAGCCGCTGAAGAAGTGCGTGATGAGGATGACGTTGTCCTTGGCGTCGTTGAGCTTGCCGTAGCTCTCCCAGCCGATGCGGAGGTTCTTGATCGTGCCGCCGCCCGTGGTGGTGTAGGACGGCATCTCGAACACCTTCTTCTCGACGATGGCGTCGAGCGCGAAGGCCGGCGCGGCGCACAAAAGCCCGGCGGCCAGAATGGCCCCGCCGAGGCGCTTTGCCACTGCACGCATGCTGCACTCCTCCCCTCATGTTCTTCGTTGGGGGAGGAGTGTAGGGGGTGAACCGGCCCTGTCCAGTATGGCAACCGGCCGAGGCCGCTACCCCAGACGGACGGCGGTGCCGTTGATGGAGACCATCAGCATGCCGTTCTCCTTGCCCAGAACCTCGTAATCGATGTCCACGCCGATGACCGCGTCGGCACCCAGCGCGCGCGCCGCCTCCGCCAAATCGGCGAAGGCCGCCTCGCGCGCGTCGCGCAGCGCGTTCTGATAGCCGCCGGCCCGCCCGCCGACGATGTCGCGGATGCCGGAGAACAGGTCGCGGAACATGTTCACGCCCAGGATCGCCTCCCCGGCGACCATGCCCAGATACTGGGTGACCCGGCGGCCCTCGACGCTGTCGGTGCTGGTGATGATCATCGTGCGCTCTCCCTTTTGATGAAACCGGCACCTGTTACTTGGTGCGCTTGTAGCTCAGCAGGAAGGTGCCGTTCATGCCGCACCAGTTGGATCGGGCGGCTTGATTGGCGGGATTGTCCGGAATGTCGACGGTGGATGCCCCCTTGGCCTCCAGAATCAGGCCGTTGCCGTCCGCGTCCGGCGTGCCGACCAGCAGCCTGCCCGCCTTGTCGGGCTGGCCGATGCCGGCAAAATTGCACACCCATCGGCCCGCCGTGGGTTCCGCGCCGCTGACGCTGACCGCGACCCGCCCGTCGCGCAGCGCCATGGCGACGATGTCCATGAAACCGCCGTGATCGAACCGGCCGACGAAACGGTCGGCGGGCGAGGGCGCGCCGGGATCGGGGTGGAAGGTCAGGACCGCCACCCGACGCTCGTACGCCGTGCGCAGGCAGGCGGTGTCGGCACCGCAGGCGTTGCGCTCGCCCAGCCAGGCCCGCTGGTCGGCCTTCACCGCCGACAGCGCGTCGTTCTCCTCCGGGCTTGCTCCGGACAGCAGCTTGACGCCCTCGCGATAGGCGGCGGACAGGCGGTCGTCGAGCTTCGACAGGCCCGCGTCGGCGCAGATGGCCTTTTCCGTCGGCGTCGATGCCTTCGCGCAGGAAAAGCTAGCCGCCCAGGACGGGGCCGGGCAGGCGAGCACCATCAAGACGAGCGGCATCAGGACGCGCATGGCGATGTTCCTTCGATCCGGGTGTGACCGACATCATGGCACAAGCCTGTCCGGGCAATCCGGCGCGGTCAACGCGCCCGCATGCTCGTTTATAATAGCTTGCTATGTAATAGCGATTAATATAGCTTGCTATCAAAACCTCATTCTGGAGGGCATCCATGTTCAAGCTGCTCAAACTCCTGCATCTGGTCGGCGTTGCGGCCTTTGTCGGCAGCGTTTTCGGTCACATCGTCAGCGGCCTGACCGTGCCGTGGAGCGACGATGCGATGGCCGTGCTGACCGCGCGCGCCGGCATTCTCGACATCACCAACACGGTCACGCTGCCGGGGCTCGCCGTCGCCGTCGCGACCGGCTTTGCCATGATGGCGCTGAAACGAATCGACCCGCGCCGCGCGCCGTGGCTGGCGGTGCACGCCGGGCTGGGGCTGCTGATCGTGGCGAACGCGCTTCTGCTGGTCGTGCCCGCCGGCCGCGTCATGGCCGCCGAAGCGGCCAAGCTCGGCGGGACCGCGTTCGACGCGCTGGCCTATCTCGATGCGCTGAAGGTGGAAGCAATCGCCGGAGGGGTGAATCTGCTGATGGCGGTGATCGCCATGGCGCTAGCCATCGCCAAACCGGCGTGGCGGCGTTATCGTGCAAGTCGGCTGTCCAACGCATGAGCCGCTGCCATGGTCCTGCGCCGCACCGAGTCCTTCGGGTATATGGTCAACCACCTCGCCCGTCTGTTCGCGCGGGCGCTGGAGCGGCGCATCCAGCCCTACGGCCTGTCGCCGGGCCAGTTCCCCGTCCTCCTGGCCTTGTGGGAGCGCGAGGGACTGACCCAGGCGGAGCTGTGCCGCATCGTGCAGATCGAACAGCCGACCATGGCCAACACCCTGAACCGCATGGAGCGCGACGGCCTGATCCGGCGCGAGCCCGACCCCAACGACGGCCGCCGCTCCTTGATTCACCTGACCGCCCGCGCCCGCGATCTGGAGGAACCGGCCACCGCCGCCGCCCGCACCGTCAACCAGACGGCCATCAAGGGGCTGAGCGAGGAGGAACAGGCGGAGCTTCGCCGTCTCATCGGCACCATGATCGGCAACCTGGAACGGGATTCGGGGCTGTAGAGTCCCCGGCGCGCCGAGTCCAAGGCGATACTGCGAAATCGCAGCGCATCTTCGACGAAATTGTGACATAGGCCCAGAACCCTTGCGCGTTCCGTCAACGTTCTCCTTCCTGTCGGCTCTGATCAGGCGGCGGGAACGGGCAGCGGAAACACGGCAATGGACGACACGCGGCGGGCAATCCTGCGCTGGATGACCGGGGTGATGGAGGCGCGCGGCTGGAGCGCCGGCGCCTGGGCGCGCCTGGCCGGGGTCACGGCGACCAACCTGACGCGCTTTCTGCGCGACCCCGCGAGCGGCAGCGTGCCAAGCGCCGAGACGCTGGGCCGGCTCGCCCGCGTCGCCGGTTCGGAGCCCCGTTTCCTCGACGAAACCGCTCATCCTCCGGTGTCCCGCGTGCCCCTGCTGACCGTGGAGCAGGTGCGCGCCTTCCTGGGGCTCGGCAAGCGGGCGGGGGAGGCGTTCATCGCCTCGGCGCTCCGCGACGGGTCCCGCAGCATCGCCCTGGACCGGCCGGCCTCGCGCCGCGCCTTCGCGCTGACCATCGCGTCCAAGAGCCTGAACGCGGCCGGCGTGCTGCCCGACGACTGCGTGGTGCTGGAACCCACCGACGTGCTGGAGCCACGGGCCGGGGACGTGGTGGTCACGGTGGGGGACGGGACCGTGTGCGGCTACCGCTTCTTCCCGCCGCAACTCCTCCCGGTAAGCACCGATCCCGAGTGCCGCCCGACCGCTATCGACGAGGCGAACGTCGCCGGGGTGGCCGTGCATGTGGTGCGGGCGCTGCGAATGTGAGGGGAAAGCGTCTCGCGTCGGCGCGCGGTGTCGATTGCGAGGCTTCACAATAGGGCGCTTTCCACACGCGTTCTACCATGCGCGCACAGAAAACTTTGTGTCCTGCTGGGGAGAAACGCGGATGCTGTCCACCGTCGCCGAGACCTCGATCAACGGGCGTGCCTACACCAGTCCCTTCCGCCATTGGGACAGCAAGTCGGCGGTGCGCGCCAAGCCGTTGCGCCAGCCGTCGTCCGAGGATCTGTCGCACGCGCTGCCCTTTTCGCCTGAACTCGTCCCTGTGTCGCTGCACCCGCTCGTCGAACGGCGCGGACCGCAGGCGCAACGGCGGCTGCTGGCGTACCATCTCTACGCCTACCTCGACTTCACGGAGACCCTGGAGAACGAGATCATCGGCCCGGTGTGCTATCAATTGTCGAGACGGCATTTTCCCTTCAAGATCAGCCGCGAAATGGCTGCGGACGCCCGCAAGATCTGCGTGGACGAGGCCCACCACGCGCTTTTCTGCGCCGACATGATCGACGAGATCGAGGCGATGACCGGGTTCGACCGGTTGCCGCGCCTGCGTCCGTCCTACCTCGACCGGCTGGACCGGTTGAAGGACGGCGTGCCGGCCGAGCTGGCACCGCTCGTCACGCTGTTCTTCACGTCGGTTTCCGAAACCCTGATCACCGGCACGCTGTCGCAGGCCCCGAAGGACGAGCGGATCATCGCCGCCGTTCGCGACATCATCAGAGATCATGCCGAGGATGAAGCCCGCCACCACTCCTATTTCGCCAAGCTGGTCGATTTGTCCTGGCCGCAGCTCGCCCCGGAAATCCGGGCCGTCATCGGTCCCATGTTCCCGGAATTCTTCAAGATTTTCCTGACGCCCGACCTTGCGATGATCGGCCACTGGCTTCAGGCGATCGGTCTGACCCCGCAGGAAATCCACACCGCCATTGAGGAGTCCTACCCCCAGGACGCGATCATCGCCAACATGCGCAAGGGCGCCGAAGGAAGTCTGCGGTATTTCCTGCGCTCGGGCGTTGCCGACGACCCCGCCACCGCCGACGCCTTCGCCGCCAGCGGTCTCATGCCGGCCGACTGTTGAGGTGGCCGACCCGTCCATCCCCTTGCCGGACCAGGGACCTGCTTATCAAGGAAAAGACACCCGATGAAAACGTTGCATGCCATCCGCCACGTCCATTTCGAGGATCTTGGCAGTCTTGAAGGGGTCTTTCGCGATCACGGGTACGCCATACAGTATCACCAGGCCGGGACCGATGACCTGCGGGTGATCGATCCCATTTCCCCCGATATGATCGCCGTCCTCGGCGGGCCGATCGGGGTCTACGAGACGGACGCCTATCCCTTCATCGCGGACGAGCTGCGGCTGCTGCAGACGCGGCTGTCGGCCGGACGCCCGACGCTGGGCATCTGCCTGGGCGCCCAGCTCATGGCCGCGGCGCTGGGCGCGCGGGTCTATCCCGGCCCGCAGAAGGAAATCGGCTGGTATCCCCTGATCCTGAGCGAGAGGGGGCGCCAGTCCTGCCTGCGGCATCTGGCGGACGACGGCGTCGTCCTGCACTGGCATGGCGATACGTTCGACCTGCCGGACGGCGCCGAAAACCTCGCATCGACCGGGATCTGCGCCAATCAGGCGTTCCTGTACGGCCCCGCGGCGCTCGGCCTCCAGTTCCATGTCGAGACGAACGCAAGCCGTTTCGAGGAATGGCTGATCGGCCACACGGTGGAAATCGCGGCGGCCGGCCTGTCGCCCGGGCCGTTGCGGGAAGGGGCAAACCGCTGGGGGGCGAGCCTGGAGCGCCGGGGGCAGCGCTGCATCGCCGATTGGCTCGCCGGCTTGCCGTGACCGGCACGCCGCATCGGCCGGCCGGACCGGCCAGTCAAGCCTCCACCAGGGTGCGGTGGATGGGTCCGTTCACCAGGGCGCGCCCATCCCCTCTTGCCCCGCCCCAATCGCCCCCATCCCAACCGTCGGCGTTCGTCAACGCCGGCAAGGCCACCGACACAAGTTCGGCTTGATAAGGCTCCGGCCGGTCCGTTGCCGCAAGGGTTTGGAGAAGCTTCCTCAGGCCGATCCTCAACGGCGTTTCCAGCCATTCCCTCGACGGGGATGTCCGGAGCATCGCGGTCAGCTTCGCGTAGGCGATCCCTTCGACGTCCACGCTGGCCTTTCCGATCAGATGGCGGACCAGCATGAGCGAGGATTGTTCGTAGGCCCACGCCCTTCGGCTTTGCGCATTCCGGAAATGCGTGTCGCCGTAATGCACGGAATCGAAGCGGATCGTCTGTTCGGAGAAGTGGCTGTTGCGTTTCATCTCGAAAAGGAAACGCTCGACGGTGTCCTTGCTCCGGTTGGCCGCCGCCAGGCCGTACAGCCCCATCCTGAGGGCTCCCAGATCGTTTTCCGTCTGGACGTGCCGCGCGGCGATGCAGTCCTGCACCAAATCCTGGTCCTTCCGGTGACCGTAGCGGGCCAGGATGTGCAGGGCGTGCTGGCGGCAAAGGTCGGTCAACGGCTTTGCGGAGGGCTTGGACAGCGCCTGCCGTCTCATGAATTCCAGGATCTCGTCGCTCGCGAACAAGGCTTCGGATGACTGCGTGAAGTTTTGTGGCAGCCCAATTACCGAACCGATCAGGATATTTTGCGGAAATTGCAGATGAAGGTGAATGTTGTCCGGCGATATGATGTCCTTTTCGCAGGAAAAAAAGTTTCGCAGCCATCGGATCATCATGCAGGCGGCGGCAATGCCTTTCCGAATGTCCTTCAGGCGCTCACCTTCGTTCCAGTAGGAATTTTCCGGAACGGCGCCCTGAATTGACCTGACGATGGCATCCCCGATCAGGTTGGTGGACACGGGAAAGTCATCGGCCGGTATCTTGTCGAGATACCTGAACAGATCCTGTATCTGCGAATGACATTCCCGCGTATCGATGATGCACTCGACCTCTTCACCGGTAAGGCCGAGGGCCGCGCCCAAATTGTTGATCGCATAGGTCGGGATGGGCTCCCGTCCTTTCAGCCACTTGTTAAGCTGGCTTTGACAACAGTCCAACTCCTGCGACAGGGTGCGCTGGCTGATTCCACAGCGGACGATATGATCGCTTAGCCGGTCCGCTGCGGATTGCAGGTTGAGCATTGGCACACCCCTCTCTTTCCAGCAGTCGTCAATGCATCTATACATATGCAAGCGATATCCAATATAATATTATGGTCGCATGCAGACTCAAGCATCAAAGCCATTATGGACGTATTTTGATCAATTTGAGAGATCAAGACAAACGATTTGATTTCTAATGATTTAATTGAATAATAATTGAGAGCTTCGAACAGTAATTCATAAAATCAAGGCGACTTCATCATCCAGCCTTGCGCCGCATGGTGAAGACACGGGATGCGCAGAGGCGACCGTCGCCGGAGGAAGAAACCTGCTGGGCGGGAGCGAATTCCACCACACGGAAACTTCCACTTACCATCCTGAAAAAATTCGAATTTTCGATCCTTACGGCCACGCCTCAGGTTCTCTTTTTGTTCTTGAATCCTGCATGTTCGCAGCCCATATTCGGCATCCGGCATTATGGTTAACGCCGGGGTGCTGCGAGAGCGCATCACGACCGAACGGGCGGCTTGGGGGCCGGCAGGGGAATGGCGATTTCGGACGCGCAGCGCGCCGCGCGGGCAGGGCGTGTCGGGTCTTCCGACGCTGGCCGCGTCATGGCGGGCGATTGGCTGGCGCTGTGGCGCGAGAAGACCGGGCGCGCCGAACCGGCCAACCTGGACCTCGTCGCCGCCGTTCAGATCGGCATCGCCACCGAACATTTGCACCCGCGCTTCGTCGAGCACGCCACCGGCCTGCGCTGCGTGGCGGCGGAGGAGACCTGGAGCCACCCGGACCATGACTGGATGGTTGCGCACCCCGACTTCCTGACCTGGGAGAATGGGGAGAACGGGCAGACCGCGACCGCGCCGGACATGGTGGTGGAGGCCAAATTCTCCGGCGGCTTCCAGTCGGACGCGGAACTGGCGCAACGCTACCACTGGCAGCTTCAGCACCAGTTCACGGTGATGGGAATGGACCGTGGGCTGTTGTCGATCCTGCGCCCGAACGGGCACGCGATCGTGCGCGTTCGCAGGGTGGAGGAGGACTGCGAGGCGCTGCTGGAGAACCTGACCGCCTTCTGGTGGCACGTCGCCAACGACGTGGAGCCGAGCGATCCGCTGCCCTTCGACGCGCCGGTCTACGAGACACGGCGGGTGGTCGACATGGCACGGCACAACCGCTTCGCCGCGCTGGCCGCCGTGCTGGTGGAGCAGCGCTCGACGGCGCTGGCGGTGAAGGAGGCGGAGGCCGCCCTGAAGGCGCTGATGCCGTCGGACGCCCGCCTCGCCTTCTTCGCCGGGGACGAGCCGGGGCGCGGCCTGTACCTCGCCCGCGACCGCGAGGGCCGGCTGTCGCTTCGCTACGGCGCGCCGCCCAGGCGGGCGCTGGAGACCGCCGAACCGTGGGAGCCGTCCATGGCCGTTCTGTCCCCTGACCCGAGCCTGGACGCTGTTCTCGGGGGCGGCTGGGGCGAGGGGAGAGACGAGACGAACCTGATGAGCAAAGGACCCGACCGATGGGACGAATGAGCAAGACCGACACCGTCGCCGAAGCCGAAAAGGCCGAGAGCAAGGCCGAGCCGAAGGTCACCGGTTCCAAGGCGCACGGGGCGACGGAGGCGGCGGCGAAGGAGGTGGCGGCCGCCGCCGGTTCCTCCCCCAAATTCGACAACATGCACCTGTGGAACAAGCTGAAGCGGACGGACCCGAAGGCGACCAAGCCCTTCACCCGTTCCGGCGGCTTCCGCGGCACGCAGATCGACCCGACGTGGCGTTTGCAGATGATGACCGAGGTGTTCGGTCCGGTTGGCAAGGGCTGGGGCTATGAACAGGTGGACTGGACCATCGCCGAGCGCATGGTCTTCATCTGCGCCCGCGTCTGGTACGTCGACCCGGAGACCGGCGAGAAGTGCTTCACAGGCCCGCAGTGGGGCGGCACCGAGATGGTCCGCCGCCGCAACGGCATCGAGGCGCCGGACGACGAGTGCTTCAAGATGTCGATGACCGACGCGGTGGGCAAATGTCTCGTCCAGATCGGCCTCGCCGCCGACATCCACATGGGCCAGTACGACGACAGCAAGTACCGGGAGGAGTCGGAAGCGTTCTACGCCGCCAAGGCCAACCCGGACCTGCAACCCGCCGCCATCGCCGCCTTCGAGGAGGAGGTCCGCAAGCGCCTGAACGCCTGCCTCGACCTCGACGACCTGGAGGAGGTCTGGCGGTCCGGCGTCGGCAC
>JAEZID010000063.1 GCA_023416195.1 Pseudomonadota bacterium
AAATCGGGTCAGCATCGGATCAGGCCTCCACCGCCCGGCCCTTCAGCGCGAACAGGCCGCGCGGACGCCTCTGGATGAACAGGATGATGAAGATCAGCACCAGGATCTTGCCCAGCACCGCGCCCGCGTAGGGCTCCAGGAACTTGTTGACCGAGCCGAGCGCCAGGGCACCCACCAGAGTCCCCCACAGGTTCCCGACGCCGCCGAACACCACGACCATGAAGCTGTCGATGATGTAGCCCTGGCCCAGGTTGGGACTGACGTTGTCGATCTGGCTGAGCGCCACGCCGGCCAGCCCCGCGATGCCGGAGCCGAGGCCGAAGGTCAGCGCGTCCACCCTTGCCGTGCGGATGCCCATGGCGCTGGCCATGGAGCGGTTCTGCGTCACCGCGCGGATGTTCAGGCCGAAGGCCGTCTTGCGCAGGGCGACCAGCAGGGCCGCGAAGACCATGAAGGCGAAGACGACGATCCACAGCCGGCCGTAGGTGATGGTCAGCCCGCCCAGCTCGAAGGCGCCGGACATCCACGACGGCGCCCCCACCTCGCGGTTCGTCGGCCCGAAGATCGACCGCACCGCCTGCTGAAGCGCCAGCGACAGGCCCCAGGTGGCGAGAAGGGTTTCCAGCGGCCGCCCGTACAGCCAGCGGATCACGCTGCGCTCGATGGCGACGCCGACCGCGCCCGACGCCAGGAAGGCGACCGGCAGGGCCACCAGGATCGACAGGTCGAACAGGCCGGGGGCGAAGGTGCGGAACGCCTCCTGCACCAGAAAGGTCGCGTAGGCGCCGATCATCACCATCTCACCGTGCGCCATGTTGATGACGCCCATGACGCCGAAGGTGACAGCCAGCCCGATGGCCGCCAGCAGCAGCACCGAGCCCAGCGACAGCCCGTACCAGAGATTCTGCGCCGCCCCCCACAGGGCGAGCCGCTGTTCCACCGACGCGATGGCGCGTTCCGCGACGGCCTTCACCTCCGCGCCGCCGCTGTTGGCCGCCGCGTTCAGCAGCGCCAGTGCGTCGCGGTCGCCGCGCGCCTTCAGCGTCTCGATGGCGGCGATCTTTTCGGCGTCCGGGGCGGGGGCGTTCAGCACCACGGCGGCCTTCGCCTGAAACATGGCGCGGCGCACGCCCTCGTCGGTTTCCTTGGCCAGCGCCGCGTCCAGCGCCTCCAGCGCGTTCACGTCGCGGCTCTTGAACACGGCGTCCGCCGCCTGCCGGCGCGTCTGCGGGTTCGGGCTCATCAGCGTCAGCGCACCCAGCGCGGCGCTGATGGAGCGGCGCAGGCTGTTGTTGATCTTGATCTTCTCGACCGCATTCCGGTCGGCCTCGCCCAGCGCGGCGCCGGTCAGCGGGTCGGTCAGCGCGTAGCCGTTGCCGGCCCTTTTCGCGACGACCACCGCGCCGTCCGCCTTGCGGACATGCAGGTCACCGGCCTGGAGCGCCTCGATCACCGGCACGACGGCGGTGTCGCCGGTCTCGGCGAGCTTCGTGAGGGCCTTTTCGGTGTCGGCGTAGGTGCCCGTCCCCAGCGCCCGCACCAGCGGATCGAGGTCGGATGCCATGGCGGGAGTGGCGACTGCGATGAGCGCGGCCAGCAGCCAGGAGAGGACGCGGTGCATGGGAAGCCTTTTGGCTGTCAGCATGCTCGCCCCCTCCCCCCGCCCTCCCCCGCCTTTGGCGGTGGAGGGAGCTTTAGTCCCCTCTCCCGCGAAGCGGGGGAGGGTTAGGGAGGGGGCAAAAGCATGAAGCGTTTCAGGGATAAGCGAGGCTCAAACCACCCTCACGACCCCTTGCCGCCGCACTTGCCGGTCTTCACGTTGAAGTTCCCGCAGGACATCGGCGCGCGCCAATCGGCGATCAGGTCCTTGCTGTCCGGCAGGAAGTCGGACCACTCGTCACCGACCACGAGGCCCGGCGTCTTCGACACGGTCTCGAACTGGCCGTTCTCCTGCACCTCGCCGATCAGGACCGGCTTGGTGATGTGGTGGTTCGGCATCATGGCGGAATAGCCGCCGGTCAGGTTCGGCACCGACACGCCGACGATGCTGTCGATCACCGCGTCGGGGGCCGTCGTGCCGGCCTTCTCGACCGCCTTCACCCACATGTTGAAGCCGATGTAGTGGGCCTCCATCGGGTCGTTCGTCACGCGCTTGTCGTTCTTGGTGAAGGTCTGCCACTTCTTGATGAAGTCGGCGTTCTCCGCCGTGTCGATCGACTGGAAATAGTTCCAGGCGGCGAGATGCCCGACCAGCGGCTTGGTGTCGATGCCGGCCAACTCCTCCTCACCCACGGAGAAGGCGACGACCGGGATGTCCTGCGCCTTGATGCCCTGGTTGCCCAGCTCCTTGTAGAAGGGCACGTTGGCATCGCCGTTGATGGTGGAGACCACCGCCGTCTTCTTGCCGGCCGAGCCGAACTTCTTGATGTCGGCGACGATGTTCTGCCAATCGGAATTGCCGAACGGGGTGTAGTTGATCATGATGTCCTCAGGCTTCACGCCCTTGGACTTCAGGTAGGTCTCCAGGATCTTGTTGGTGGTGCGCGGATAGACGTAGTCGGTGCCGGCCAGAACCCAGCGCTTCACGCCTTCCTTTTCCGCCAGGTAATCGACGGCCGGGATCGCCTGCTGGTTCGGGGCGGCGCCGGTGTAGAAGACGTTGCGCGAGGACTCCTCGCCCTCATACTGGACGGGGTAGAACAGCAGGCCGTTCAGCTCCTCGAACACCGGCAGCACCGACTTGCGGCTGACCGAGGTCCAGCAGCCGAACACCGCCGCGACCTTGTCCTTGGTCAGCAGCTCGCGCGCCTTCTCGGCGAACAGGGGCCAGTTCGAGGCGGGATCGACGACGACCGGCTCCAGCTTCTTGCCGAGCACGCCGCCCTTCTTGTTCTGCTCCTCGATCAGCATGAGCATGACGTCCTTCAACGTCGTCTCGCTGATCGCCATGGTGCCGGAGAGCGAATGCAGGATGCCGACCTTGATGGTGTCCTGCGCCGACGCGGGCGCGGCGAAACCGGCCGCGACGCACAGGGCGAGACCGGCGGCGGCGGCCAGGGAACGACCCGTCTTCAACATTGTGATTACCCCCCGTTCTTTGGTCAGGCGCCCGCCACGGGCACCCACGAGGGGGTCTTTCGCAAACGCGATGCCACTCCGGATTCAGCGCGGCATCCTCAGCAAATCCGCCATGCTTTCCGGCCGCCTACCACGACCGACGGTGTATGCGGCGTCATGCCGTAGGCCCGTTTTTTAGGCACGCGCACCGATATGCACGAATTTTGCGCATTGCCTATTTCGTTGCCCCCGGCGGCGGCCCGCCGGGGGCGAAAAAAAGCTACTTCGTGGTCGTCGTGCCGGACGGCGTGCCGACGGACCCACCCGGCCCGGTGCCGGTGGTGGCCGAATTGCCGGAGCCGCCCGCCCCGGCTCCACCCGTCATGTTGCCGCCCATCATCCCGCCGCCCATCATGCCCCCGCTGCTGGACCCGGACGCCATGGAGCCGGAAGCGTCGATCATCATCATTACCATTTCGCCGTTGGCGCCCTGGGCCTGCACCAGATAGGCGGAATCGAGGACGCGGACGTTGGTGAAGCCCGCCTGCTCCAGCGACTTGCGCAGCTGGTCCTGGCTCATGGCGGGGCTGCCGTGGAAGCGCCCGCCCACCGTGCCGGCGCTGTTCTGGTCCATGGGCGTTGCGGAGGACGTTGCGGAGGGCGCGGCGGACGGATTGGCCGTCGTCGATTGCGCCAGCGCCCCGACGGGCAACGCCAGCAGCGCGGCGGTCGCGGTCATCACGAGAACTCGCATGGCTCTTCCTCCCTAACGCGGGTCCACGCCATCGGAACCCTGTGACGGAAGAACAGTCCGCCGCGCCGCGCGTCACCACTCCCCTATTGGCGCAGGTCGAACAGCTTGCCGTTGCGGAACACGCAGGTCCCCTGGATCAGCCGCCCCTCGCCCGAGGTGAGTGACAGCCGCACCCGCACCGTCGTGTCGTTCGGCCGCTCAATCTCCGTGGCCGACACGGTGTAGGCGTGGCTCTGCCCCCCGCCCGACTGCCGCTCCGCCAGTTCATGCGCGCAAGCCTCGACCAGCGCCCCGCCCGCCTCCGGTTCCGGCGCGGTCTGCGCCAAGGCCGGCGCCGCGAACAAAAAGGCCAGGGCCACCCAGCGTCCGATCATTCCCCTCCCTCCTTCCGTTGCGGGCTCGCGCCACGGGCGCTCCAGATCAGGTTAGCCCAATTGGTCGATGGAGTGATTGTTTGACAATCAAACATACCAGTCGCATCATGAACGTGACGATATAAATCGAGCCGGCCCGTCTTCCGTCGATTTGCGACCGTCAAGACAAAGCCCAAGGAACCGGCCGTTCGGGGAGTGAAACGACCATGCCAGATGTGCGCTCTGGCCGCCCTAGTCTGCGGGCGGCCAGGATGCCGGGCCTTGCCCTTTGCCTCACTCTTCTGTTCCCTCTTGCCGCGCAGGGCGCCGAGCCGCTGAAGGACTGGCCTTGCCGCGAACCTATGGTTGCGCCGCTGACCGCCGCCATGGTCTGGCCCGACCGCCATCCGGAGGCGCTGGCCGTTCTGCCGTCCGACCGCGCGTGGGAGGCCGATCCCCGGGTGCGCGATCTGGTCGAGTTCGCCGCCAATCCGGAAAATTCGCCCGACGTCGGCGGCGCCGCCATCGCCCGCTTCGCCGCCGGGCAGGGTCCCGACCGTCAGGTCGCCCTGATGCTGACCCTGTCGGGCGTGGTGGACCTGACCAACCGGCTGCGCGCCATCATGATCGACGGCATCGGCGTGAACGTCACGCGCTCGGAAATCCTGGCCGAGCAGGTCAACGCCAACACGGCCGCACTGGCTTCGGCGCAGGATTCGGCCGCTCCCAACCCAGCCGACATCCGGCAGGCGCGTTTCTGGAACCTGCGGCGCCTCGACAAGGCGGAGGACGACGCCGCGATGATCTGCCGCAAGATCGCCTATTCGGAGCGCAAGCTGCGCGCGCTCGCCCAGGCGGTTTCCAAGGCACTGGACTGATCTCAACGAGGCTGAAGCTCAAGAAACGAGAGGGAGGCGTTCCATGCGTGCAAGATTGACGTCGGTCCGCGTGATGTCGGGCGCCGTTCTGCTGGTCGGCGCCGCCCTCGGCACGCACGCATCGGCCGCGACCTGGGACGAGCTGGTCGCCGCGGGCGGGCAGAGCAAAAACTGGCTGAACTACGGCGGCGACCTCGGCCAGATGCGCTTCTGGCCCAGCAAGGCGATCACGCCCGACAACGTCAAGAACATGAAGGTGAAGTACATCTTCCAGACCAGCGTGGTCGGCTCCTTCCAGACGACCCCCATCGTCCAGGACGGGGTCATGTACATCACCACCCCCTACAACCACGTCTTCGCCCTCGACGCCGCGACGGGGAAGGAGCTTTGGCACTTCCAGCACAAGCTGGCGACCAACTATCTGTGCTGTGGCCCGAACAACCGGGGCGTCGCGATCCTCGGCGACATGCTCTACATGGGCACGCTGGACGCGCATCTGATCGCCCTGAACAAGAAGACCGGCGAGAAGGAATGGGACGTCGAGGTGGCCGACAGCGAGATGGGCTATTCCGAAACCCACGCGCCGGTCATCTACAAGGACAAGGTCATCATCGGCATTTCCGGCGCCGAATACGGCATCCGGGGCTTCATCAGCGCCTATGACGCCAAGGACGGCAAGCTGGCCTGGCGCTGGCACACCATCCCCACCCCGGACGAGGCCGGCCCGGACGGCGTCAAGGGCTGGGAAGGCGTCTTCGTGGAGAAGGCCGACGGCCAGAACACGCTGAACCGCGACATCGCGGCCGAGAAGGCGGCCATCGCGTCCGGCAAATACGCGGACGCCTGGCGGCGCGGCGGCGGGTCGAACTGGATGACCAATTCCGTCGACGTGCAGCGCGGCATGGTCTTCGCGACCACCGGCAACCCGTCGCCGGACCTCGACGGCGCCGGCCGGCCGGGCGACAACCGCTGGTCGGACAGCCTCGTGGCGCTGGACGCCGACACCGGCAAGGTGAAGTGGGCCTACCAGTATCTGCCGCACGACGTGTGGGATCTCGACTCCGCCTCGCCCCCGGTGCTGGCCGAGGTGCGCGACGAGTCCGGCACCCTGGTCCCGGCGGTGCTGCACGGCGGCAAGACCGGCTGGGTCTACGCCAACCACCGCGACACCGGAAAGCTGATCCGCCGGTCCGAGCCGATGATCCCGCACGAGAACCTGTTCGCGCTGCCGACCCCCGGCCAGGGCACCCGCATGCTGCCCGGCGCCAACGGCGGCGTGGAGTGGAGCCCCTGCGCCTGGAGCCCCGACACGCGCCTGTTCTACTGCGTCAACCTGAACCAGCCCATGCACTACATCGTGAAGAACGAGCCGTGGGAGAAGGGCAAGCTGTGGCTGGGCGGCGCCTTCGTCGCGATCCCCGGCGAGAAGCAGTGGGGCAACGTCGCGGCGGTCAGCCCCGACACCGGCAAGATGCTGTGGGAGGCCCGCACCGAACAGCCGATGATCGGCGGCACCCTGGCGACGGCCGGCGGCGTGGTCTTCGCGGGCGAGGCCAACGGCGCCTTCAACGCCTACGACGCCAAGACCGGCGCGAAGGTCTGGACCTTCCAGGCCGGCGCCGGTGTGAACGCCGCCCCGATGGCCTTCGAGATCGACGGCAAGCCGCACGTCGCGGTCGCGGCCGGCGGCAACTTCCAGATCAACGCGAAGTACGGCGACGCGCTGGTCGTGTTCGCCCTCGACTGACCACGCCCGTTCCTTGGCAAAGGGCGCCGTTTCCCCAACCCGGCGCCCTTCTTTTTTGGAGATTTCTCCATGTCTCGATGGCCCATGGCCCGATGGAGCGCGGGCGCGCTGGCCTTTGCCGTCACCGTGACGGCGGTTCTGTCCGGCGTGATCGCCGACGAGAAGCTGCTGCCCGCCTGGATGACCGTGAACGCCGACCGCAAGCAGGTGCGCATGGACGTGGTCGCCGGCTGGAACCCCAACAACGGAGCGCTGAACTTCAACGGCTACTACAAGGGCAACATGACCGTGGTGATGCCGGTCGGCTGGACCGTCGCCATGAAGTTCACCAACAACGACGGCATGCTGCCGCACAGCCTGCTGGTGACCAAGGCCTACGACCCGAAGGAGATGCCCGACGTGGCCGGCGTGCAGCAGGTCGCCATCCCCCGCGCCTACACGGTCAATCCGGAACAGGGCCTGCCGCCCAACGGCAGCGACACCGTGGACTTCAAGACCAGCACGCCCGGCGAGTTCTATTTCCTCTGCGGCGTCGCCGCCCACGCCACCGGCGGCATGTGGACCAAGTTCCGCGTCGACGAGCAGGCCACCGAGCCGTACATGATCATCGCCAGCGGCGCCGAGGAAGGGCGCAAATAGCGTCCGTCATCGCCCCCCTCACTGCCCCAACAACGTCGCGCCGCGCCAATGGCCCGGGCGCATCGCTCCGCCGCCGTCCACCGCGGCGCCCGGCCCGTCCTGGATGCCGCCCCGGAACTGGCCGACGTGCCGGGCGCCGCTGCGCAGGATCAATTCGCCGTTACCGCTCGGCAGGCGGTCCACGACTGTGCCCTGGTAGCGGTCGCCGTTGGTGAAGGCCATCTCGCCATAGCCCTCGACGCGGCCCTGGCGGACCTCGCCCGCGTAGACGTCGCCGTTGGTGAAGCGGTAGACGCCCGGCCCGTTCGGCGTGCTGGCGCCGAAGGTGCCCTCGTAGCGGTCGCCGGTGGCGAAGGTCATCACGCCGTAGCCGGCCATCACGTCGCCCTTCCACTCGCCCTCGTAGACCTGCCCGTTGGCGAAGCGGAAGACGCCGAAGCCCTGCTTGCTGAGCGACGGCTGCAAGGGGTTCTCGAAACCGCGCGCCCACGCGCCCTCATAAACGTCGCCGTTCGGAAAGCGGTGAACGCTGTGGCCGGCGGACTGGCCGCCGCGGGCCAGATCGGCGGCCTGCCGGGCGGAAGCCTGGGCCTGGCGCGCCCGGTCCCCGGCCGTGCGGGCGAGACCGGCGGCGC
>JAEZID010000069.1 GCA_023416195.1 Pseudomonadota bacterium
CCGATGCTCCCGCCGCCCCCGTCATCGGTGCCATCTCCGCCCCGGCGCCGCGCGGCAGCGGAGTCAGCTGCCAGTCGGTCACGGGCACCGCCGGCAGGCCCGGCTGCCCGACCGGCTGGACCGCCGACGCGGCGTGGGTCAGCCCCAGGTCGCGGCGCGCCAGCGCCTGCCGCAGGCGCTCCACGTCGCCGCGATGGGTCAGCGCCACCACGGCCTCGCTGCGGCTCATCGACACGACGTCGGCGCGGGTCACCGCCGGGACGCCGCCCAGGCGCTTGCGGGTCTCCACCCAGTCGTCCAGGCGCGACAGCGGCACGCGCACGATGGTGGACTGCTCCGGCCCGGACGCCATCATGTTGTCGCGCCGCCAGGACTCGTCCACGGCGGCGGCCACGAAGGTCACGGCGCGGTTCAGGACATCGTCCGGCCGGTCGGAGGCGTCGGCCTTCACGTTGACCGCCTGCTCCTCCTTGGTGCCGTCCGGCGCGTAGCGCGTGACATCGACGGTCAGCCTGCGCCCGAGGTCCGGCCCCGCCGCCGGCAGATCGGTCCGGGCGACGATCACGCCGCCCGCGTTGTAACGCTGGGCGATGCGGGCCAGGGCCTCCTGGTTGCCGGCCAGCGCCTCGTTCACGCCGATGGCGGAGAGATCCGCCAGTTCGCCGTCCGGAACCACCAGCGGCACCAGCGACGCGCCGGTCCGGTTCTCCCACGCCTCGCGCCAAGGGGTGCGGTCCTCCCACAGCACGGCGCGCCCGTCGGTCACGGTGACCGGCAGCACGACGAAGGGGCGGGACGGCGGTTCGACATACTGCTGCCCGCCGCCGGCCAGCGTCTCGCGCACCGCGCTGGGGCGGAAGCGCACGGTGATGGAGCCGACGTAGCGCGTTGCCGACACCTTCTCGTCGTCGATCTCGAAGCCCTGGACCAGCCGGGCGAGGTCGTTGTCGGAAACCCGGGGCACGCTGGCCGCGTTCGGGACGAGGCGCTTGTACATCTCGGCCCAGGCCTTCACCTGCGCCTCGCGAATCGCCTGATCGCGGGCGGCGTTGGCGTTGGCGGCGTTGACGTCCACCTTGACGCCCGACACGGTGAATCCGTCGGGCGAGACCGTTCCGGCGGCGGGCACGGCCGGCGGCGGGGCGGCGGCCGACGTTTGCGCCCCGGCGGGGCCGGCCGGGACGGCCAAAGCCACGATGACGGCGGCGAAGCCCGCAAACAGCGGCGCGCGGCGGCGGTGGAGCATTGCAATGCCTTCCGATTCGAGTATGTTCGGCCCGTTCCGATGGCCCAGCGATCGTGTGGCCCTGGTATATAGCTCAGCCCAAGCGAGGATACCATCAGCACCCAGTCTAATAACACGTCCGACGCCTACAAGCAGGCCGGCGTGGACATCGACGCGGGCAACGCGCTCGTTGACGCGATCAAGCCGCTCGCCCGTTCCACCGCGCGCCCCGGTTCCGACGCCGGGCTCGGCGGATTCGGTGCGCTGTTCGACCTGCGCGCGGCCGGGTATCGCGACCCGCTGCTGGTCGCCACCACCGACGGCGTCGGCACCAAGCTGAAGGTCGCCATCCTCGCCAACAAGCACGACACGGTCGGCATCGACCTCGTCGCGATGTGCGTGAACGACCTCGTGGTCCAGGGCGCGGAGCCGCTGCTGTTCCTCGACTACTACGCCACCGGCAAGCTGGACGTGGCCGCCGGCCGCGCCATCGTCGCCGGCATCGCCGAGGGCTGCCGCCAGGCCGGCTGCGCGCTGGTCGGCGGCGAGACGGCCGAGATGCCCGGCATGTATTCGGACGGCGACTACGACCTCGCCGGCTTCTCCGTGGGCGCCGTCGAGCGCGAGCACGCGCTGACCGGCTCCGCCGTGCAGGCGGGCGACGTGGTCATCGGCCTGGCCTCCTCCGGCGTGCATTCCAATGGTTATTCGCTGGTGCGCAAGCTGGTCGAGAAGTCCGGCCTCGGCTACGATTCGGCCTGCCCGTGGGACGCCTCCAAGACGCTGGGCGACGCGCTGCTGACCCCGACGCGCATCTATGTGAAGAGCGCGCTGGCAGCCGTGCGCGCCGGCACGGTGCGGGCGCTGGCCCACATCACCGGCGGCGGCCTGATCGAGAACATCCCGCGCGTCCTGCCGGACGGGCTGGGCGTGACGCTGGACGCCGCCAAATGGCCGCTGCCCCCGGTCTTCTCCTGGCTGATGGCGACCGGCGGGCTGACCCCGCTGGACATGGCCCGCACCTTCAACTCCGGCCTCGGCATGATCGCCGTGGTGCCGGCGGACAAGGCGGAGCAGGCCATCGACATCCTGACCAAGGCCGGCGAGACGGTCTTCACCGTCGGCACCGTGCACACGGTCAAGGACGGCGACGCCCGCGTGACCGTCAACGGGATGGACACGGCATGGCGCGCCTGAAGATTGGTGTGCTGATCTCGGGCCGGGGCAGCAATTTGCAGGCGTTGATTGACGCCTGCGCCGCCCCGGACTTCCCGGCGGAAATCGCGCTGGTGCTCTCCAACAAGGCCGACGCCTTCGGCCTGGAGCGCGCCGCCAAGGCCGGCGTCCCCGGCGCCGTGGTCAGCCACCGCGACTTCCCCGGCGACAAGCCGGCCTTCGAGCGGGCGATGGACGCCAAGCTGCGCGAGGCCGGGGTCGAGCTGGTCTGCCTCGCCGGCTTCATGCGGCTGCTGTCGCCCTGGTTCGTGGAGCAGTGGCGCGACCGCCTCATCAACATCCACCCGTCTCTCCTGCCCTCCTTCAAGGGGTTGGACACGCACGAGCGGGCGCTCGCCGCCGGGGTGCGCTTCCACGGCTGCACGGTCCATTACGTGCGCCCGGAGATGGACGAGGGGCCGATCATCGTGCAGGCGGCGGTTCCCGTCCTGCCCGGCGACGACGCCCACACGCTCGGTGACCGCGTTCTGGAGTCGGAACACCGCATCTACCCTCAGGCCGTCCGCCTGATCGCCGGGGGCCGCGCCCGCGTCGAGGGTGACGTGGTGGCGATCGATGGCGCGGTCCCGGCCCTGCCGTCCCTCATCAATCCGCCGGCTTAAGCGGGGCCCTTGCCGAGACCGTTCGTGACCCCCACATTCCCCGCCGGATCAAACGCTCAAAAAGGGGGGACGAAATGGCGGTAACCGATCACGACGGCCACAATCCGGTCAACGACGAGTTGGTGCGCGAGCACGCGGCCGGCTGGCACGCCTTCACGCAATTCATGACCTACGGCACCGCCGCCGTGGTGGTCCTGCTGATCCTGATGGCGATTTTCCTGCTGTAAACCAGCGTATCCCCTCCCCGCCGAAGGTGGGGGAGGGTCAGGGTGGGGGCCCAGGGCCCGCCCGCTACTGCCCCGCCGGCAACCGGCCCAGCAGCAGATCGCGCACCTCGCCGACCAGCGAGTCCACCTGCGGCTCCCAATCGTCCTGCCCGGCCTGGATGGCGTGCATGATCTGCGTGGCCAGATGAATCAGGGTCGCTCGCACGCAATCCTCCGGCGGGAAATCCAGACCGACCGTGTCGCGCAGGAAGACGCCCAGTTGATCGGCGGAATTCCAGGGGTGCGCGATCACCGTGTTGAAGCCGCTGGTGCCCAGGAACACCGAATTCAGCGCGGTGGCCTGACGGTTGATGCCGTCGATGGCGGTGTCCTGGTCGATGTTTTCCTTCACCACTTCCTGGAACGCGGCGAGGCACTGGTCCACATAGCCGCGCACCAGCAATTCGACCACGCCCTGGTCGCCCAGATCATTGCGGCCCTGCACCAGAGGGGGCAGAGGTTCCAGCAATGCTGCGACAATCGGCTTGACGTCCTGGCGTTCCATCGGGGTGCTCCTTGCGGTTACTTCCCCGAATACTCGACTTTGCGACTCCTGTCCATGATGGCTTCACCCCGCCAAGGGACAGGCCGGGGGGACAAGTTCGGGACCAAAAGCAAAAGGCCGCCCCGAACGGGACGGCCCTCGCTCAAATCACCGATCAACCGGCTGGAATCAGCCGACCAGCTCGATGCCGGCGAAGAAGAAGGCGATCTCCTGGGCGGCGGTCTCCGGGGCGTCCGAACCGTGCACCGAGTTGGCCTCGATCGACTCGGCGAACTCCTTGCGGATGGTGCCCTCGGCGGCGTTGGCCGGGTTGGTGGCGCCCATGATCTCGCGGTTGCGGGCGATGGCGTTCTCGCCTTCCA
>JAEZID010000087.1 GCA_023416195.1 Pseudomonadota bacterium
CTGGCCGACCTCGCCCGCGCGCTGGACGGCGGCGCGCAGCCCCCGTCACCCGCGCCGGAGGTCGCCAGCTTCCTGTCCCAGGTCGCCACCGGCGCCATCGCGGACGCCGACGCCGGCCCGGAGATGATCAAGCGTTTCGCCGCCATCAAGGAGCCCCGGCGCGTCGGTCTGACCTGTGGGCCGATGGAACGGCTCCGGCCGTCGATCCATGCCGGCCATCCGTTGCGCCTGGAGTTCCAAGTGGAGCCGCGCGCCGTCACCCAGGTCTATCACTGGCCGAATCTGGGAATGCGGACGGTGGATTTGCGCGTCGACGCGCTTCTGGCTTCCCTCGATGAGGCGATGCCCGGTTCGTAAGGTCGAGTCCCACCGATTTTCAGGGTTAATCGAACTGCCCCCTTGACATATCCCTGTATTCGCGACCGAAGTAAGCTGTTGTGATGGGTGGAGCGCGCGCGGCGGCACCCCCATCATCACGCACATGCCACGCGGACATTGTCACGCGGGCGTCGGCATGCAGGTCATATCGCGGGAGGGGGGCGGACGGTGTTCGGCTTTGCGCGCAAACTGTGGTCAGAGCCGGAGCCCATGGCGGCGTCGGTGCCGCGCGGTGTGCGTGTCTACGCCGTCGGGGACATCCACGGCCGGCTCGACCTTCTCGACCAGATGCTGGGACAGATCGAGCGCGACGCCGCCACGGCGGGCGACCTCGTCAAATACATCGTTTTCCTGGGCGACTATGTGGACCGTGGCCCGCATTCGAGCACGGTGATCGAGCGGCTGGCCGGCGGCCCCTCGCCCGGCTTCGGGGCCATTCACCTGCGCGGCAACCACGAGGCCGCGATGCTCGACTTCCTGGAGGACATCCGGGTCGGGCCGAGTTGGCTCACCTACGGCGGCGGCGCCACGCTGGGCAGCTACGGCATCGTGCCTCCGGCTGAGGACGCTCCCGCCGACGTCCTGACCGCCGTGCAGGAGCGATTCCGCGCCGCCCTGCCCGCCCATCACCGCAAGTTCCTGAAGGGCCTGCGGAACAGCGTCACCATCGGCGACTACATGTTCGTTCACGCGGGCATCCGCCCCGGCGTGCCGTTGGACCGTCAGGACTCGCTGGATCTCATCTGGATTCGTGACGAGTTCCTGAAGTCTCAGACCGACCACGGCAAGGTCGTCGTGCACGGGCACACCATCGCGTTGCAGCCGGAGATCCGGCCGAACCGCATCGGCATCGACACCGGCGCCTTCGCCACCGACCGGCTCACCGCCCTGGTCCTGGAAGGCACCGAGCGCCGCTTCCTGTGTACGGTCTGAGGCCCCTCACATCGCCGACGGCGACTCCGGCACGCCTTGGGTCAGCAGCGTGGTCAGCCAGCGGAAGTCATTGGGCACGTTGTTGGCCCTGAGAGCACTTTCCACCACCTGAAGGGCTTCCTCGGGCTTCGGCGGCTGCGGGTCGGGGGGCTGCATGCCATCGCCGTCCGCCTCGCCCACACTCTGGGCGAAGACGCTGATCGCCCCGATGCCAAGGCGATGCTGGACCGAAGGCGCGGGGGACACGGCACTCGCCAGCACCTCGGCCGGCTGGGCACCGGCCGACACGCCGACGCCGTTCAGCTGCTCCAGCATGGCGGAGAATTGGCCGGCCAGTTCCCCGGCCTGACGAGGCGCACCCGTGCCTTTGCGCTCCAGAAGCTCTTCAGCCCGGATGCGCATCAGTTGGGTGGCTTCGCTGTTGGCCATCATCGTCATGGGAACAACCCTGCGGCGTTCGGCAACCGCAGCGATTTACGCAAGAACCGGGCCATCAAATGTCACACGACACGCCTGGCTTCCGGTGGGTCCTCAACCGTGAAGCAGGCAAAATTTTCCGCCCGACCCGGCAAAAACATCCCATGGGGTGGGCAATTTCCTCCCACCCCAAGGAGTCGTCGCCCTCCGGCCATCAATCGCGGAAGTTGATGTACTGAAGCGGCTGTTCGATTTTCATGCCGCGGACCAGCTGGATGGCGTCCTGCAGATCGTCACGCTTCTTGCCGGTGACGCGCAGTTCATCCCCTTGGATGGAAACCTGGACCTTCATCTTGCTGTCCTTGATCCCCTTCACGATGGTCTTGGCGAGCTCCTGCGCGATGCCCTGCTTGACCGTGACCACGTGACGCAACGCGTCGCCCGCGGCGCGCTCCGGCTTCTTGGAGAAATCCAGCGCGGCGGCTTCCAACTTGCGGCGCGTCACGTAGACGCGCAGAAGCTCCTGCATCTGCTGAAGCTTGGGCTCGTCGTCGGCCAGCAGCGTGATGTCGTTCTCGTTGCGCTCGACGGTGCAGCGGGAACCCTTGAAGTCGAACCGGGTCTCGATCTCCCGGCGGACGCCGGCGAGGGCGTTGTCGATTTCGTGGATGTCGGTCTTGGACACGATGTCGAACGACGGCATGGCGGCTTCTTCCCTTGTGGGCTGACGATTTTGCCGGAACCGTAGACGAGGCCGCCTCCCATCTCAAGCCGCCCTTATGTCGGCTGCCCCGGATGCTGGAACTCGATGCCCTGCCCGCCGTCGCCGGGGCCGTTCTGATAGGGCTTGTCCGGCATCTTCGGCTGCGGCAACGCGTAGAAGCGCGGCTCGCGATCGTCCCAGGACCGTTCGAACGGCAGGCGCATCATCGGTTGCGTGCCGTTGCGCTGCGCCTCGCGCTGGGCCTCCTGAAGCTGTTCGGCCATCCGGCGGTCCCAGGGCAGCCGGTAGAGGTTCGGTTCCTGCTGCCACAGCAGCGTCAGATAGATCGCCTCGTTCTCGACCACGGTGGAACTGAGCACCGTCGCCTCCTGCACGCGGGTGCCGAGCCACTCCAGCGTCACCGGCTTCGCCCGGCCGAGCAGCGCGGCCGGCGCGGCGTAGGCCGCCGGCAGCATCAGCGCGAACAGCACCAGGATGATCGCCCGCGCCATCCGGTGGCGTGCCCAACGCAGGGCCGACAGCACCAGAAGCAAGGCGACGATTGCGACGAAGCCGAACAGAATGGTGAGGCTTTCCATGGCGCACCCCGAAAAAGGCGGGTGAATGGAGAACGGATCAACTCTTTGCGGATCGCAACGGCTTGAACAGCGCGTGCAGGGAGCCGGGCACCAGCTCACCCCGCTCGGTCAGGGAGAAGCGGAAGGCCGTGACCTCCTGCCCTTCCTGGTCGAGCCGGACGCGCGTGGCGGCGATGGTGGCCGCGCCCGACTCGTGCTCCGCCTTCACGCGGGCGACGACCCGCACCCAGATCGGAAACACGTTGTCGAGATTGCGGAACAGGTGGACGTTGACCGTGTACTCGCCGGGCGGAATTCCACGCGAGAAGGAGGTTTCGAAATTGATCTCGGTCGGGTCGGCGTAGCTGCCCAGATCGTCGCGCAGCAGGTTGAAGATCAGGCCCGATTTGTTGGAGTAGCCGACCGGAACGTCGCCCGGAGCCTGCACCCACAAATCCACGTCGGTGCGCAGCTTGTCGTCCCAGCGGGCTTCGACGATGACGTTGCCGGGAGGGTCTTCCGAGGAGGTGCCGGTGCCCTCCTTTCCCTTGGGATTGATGTGCGGCAGCAGCAGCAGGACCATGCAGATGAAGCCGGCGAGCGCCAGCGTGATCATGTCCCGGAACACCGTGCCGGTGTCGTCGCCCTCGTGCCAGGGGTCAAACATGGGCGGCCCCGCCGCTCAATTCGGCGTGGGGACCGGCCTGGGGTCTCGGGATGGAAACGCCGGCCCCGCCTTCGGGACCGTCGCCGTGCGCCGCGTCGATCAGAGCCGCCGCCAGATTGGCGGTTCCCGTCGCCAGCAGCTGGTAGTTGGCGGTCAGCCACAGATTCAGCACCGAGCCGACCAGCGTGGTGTAGAGCGCCACGCCCATGCCGTGGATCATCGTGCCGACCATGCCGCCGATGGCCCCGGCATCCGACGCCTGCCCCGGATTGACGCCGTTCAGCGCCTCGACGAAGCCGACCACCGTGCCGATCAGGCCCAGCATGACCAGCGCGTTGCCGATCTGGCGGATGAAGACGATGCGTCCGAACAGGCGCAGTTCCAGCGCGCGGGTGGCGTTGGAACTGCCCGAGACGGCAATGGCCCGCCGGTAGGCGTCGAGCCGGCCGCCGTGCCCGCGCTCGATGTGGTCCAGTTCGACCGTGACCTTTTCGATGCGCCACGCCACGGCGACCAGGGCCGCTAAAAAGAGCAAGAAGATGATGATGCAGATCCGGCTGCTGTCAGCCCGGATGATGGTTTCGATCCAGCCGTTCATCCAGGCCAGCGCAAGACCGGCTGCGCCGAACAGGTTGATGGCGGCGAAACGGCTCCACAACAGCCATTGGTTCATCGGCGCACCCTGCCGGAATTGCACGGTTACGGAGCCGCGTGACGTTGGCCCGTTCAGCAATGAACCCCGCCCTTCCACAAGAGTTCCACGGGCGCGCGGTGCCTTTACGGGCACGTTTCATGGAACTTTCGGACAGGTTCCCGGTTTTTTGCACGGTCTCAGCGATGCGACATGAGGGAGGGAGTCATGCAGATCCGGGACATCATGACCCGGCAGGTCGAACTCGTGAATCCGAACACTCCGTTGAAGGACGCGGCTCGGATGATGCGCGATGCCGACATCGGCTTCCTGCCGGTCGGCGAGAACGACCGCCTGGTCGGCACCCTGACCGACCGCGACATCGCCATCCGCGCCGTGGCGGAGGGCAAGGATCCGAACAGCGCGAAGGTCGCCGACGCGATGACGCCGCAAATCGCCTACGCCTTCGAGGATCAGGACAGCAGCGAAGCCGCGCAGATCATGGCCGAGAAGCAGATCCGCCGTCTGCCGATCATGAGCCGCGACAAGCGCCTCGTCGGCGTCCTGGCGATGGGCGACCTCGCCACCAAGACCGGCGACGACGACGTGGTCGGCCAGACCGTCCAGGACGTGAGCGAGCCCGGCAAGGGCCGCCGATAAGCGAAGACGGCAAGCCCCAGCGCCCTTTCCCTTCTCGAAGGGGAAGGGCGTTTTTGTGCCAGCGTCCTACTTGATGCCCTTGGAGTTCAGGAAGGGGCCGTACTTCTTGTCCGTGCCCTGGATGTGCTTCACCAGCCAGTTCTTCAGGAAGTTCATGACCTCCATGCTCAGCGTGGCGGTGGCGCCGGCATGGTACTTCTTCTGGACTTCGATCACCTGCTTGGCCAGCGCGTCGTGCTCGGCCTTGTGCTGGGCGTAATCGCCATAGCCGTGCTGCTGAAAATAACGCTCCTCGTTGGCGAAGTGCGTCTTGGTGTAGGCGATCAGCCCGTCCAGGATTTTGCCCAGCGCTTCCTTGCCGTGGCCGCCCTGCACCGCGTCGAACAGCTCGTTGACCATGGCGACGAGCTTTTTGTGTTCGTTGTCGAACTGCGTCACGCCAACGCTCAGCTTGTCGTTCCACTCCATCAGCGGCATCTTGGTCTTCCTTCCTCGTGACGAGAAGAAAATTACGTCCTAGCGGGCAAAAGCCCCCATTTTGAAAAAACTGTACCCGCTTGGCCGCAAGGTTTCAACGCCTGGTAAGCCCAAGGGGGTGCAGGAGGGGCGCGGCACCGCGTCGCTGCCAGGATTTCTTCTTTTCCGTCTCCCCATTTACAGATTGTTCACCGGAAGATGAAGAAAATTTATAAAAGCGCAATCTGAGGCGGTGGAGGTGACGATGGAGGTCAAGGCGTACGAACCGGTCATGCTCCCGTTGACCAGCAAAATCACGATATCGAACCCGGCCGCTGCGGTTGTCGACACGGCTCCCCGCGCCGACGGCGACACCGTGACCCTGTCGGACCGGGCCCGCCGCCTGCTGACCGAGGCCCCCGCGCCGTCACAGGAAGACCTTGACCGTTTTGCCAAACGCATGACCGAACCGGTCCGGCTGGCCCGGGAGCCGGACCTCGCCAGCCTCGGCGAAGGGCTGAAGGGCGACTACAACGCGCGTTTCACCGGATTCGTGCGCAAGCTGTTGGGGCTTTCGGAGGACGAAGGCGTCACGCTTACCGGCGCGGTGGCCGGGATGCTGAAGAATCTGGCCGCCAAGGCCGGGATCGAGCCCCCGGAGGACGAGGAGGTCAAGGAGGAGGACACCGGCGGCGTCTCGATGATCGAGATCCACTTCTCCGACCGCAAGGGCGGCGGGTCCGCTCAGATCATGATCGACGAGAACATGCTCTCCGCCTTGGCCGAGGAGGCGTCACCCCTGAATCCGTACACGTCGAAGCGCCGCACCGTGAACCTGACCAAACCGGAGAACGTCGAGCAGCGCAGCCGCGCGCAAGGGCTGAAGGATGCGTTGCGCGAAGGGCCGTTCGGCGACTTCTGGGTGGAGAGGCCGCACAAGAGCATGGCCTCGCCGACCGCGCAGTCCGTGTACGCCGTGCCCGACGGCGATGGCGGCGAGAGGCCGCTGTTCCTCATGCAGACGGAACACCAGAACGCCTTCGTCCGCGACAAGGCCGGCGACGTGTTCCAGCGACTCGCCAAGGCCCTGTCCGGGGCCATGACCTGACGGAACGTCCTGAGACGATGGAACCATGACGCCCCTCCCCTGTTGGAAGGGCGTTTCCGTCATTCTAGGAACAAATCATGAACAACGATCATCATCCAAATCCGAAAACCGGCGACGATGTGTCCAACCGCAACAAGGCCCCGGACGACTGGACCACCGGCGACGAGCCGATGACCGGCGCCCAGGCATCCTACCTGAAAACGCTCAGCGAGGAGGCCGGCGAGACCTTCGACGACAGCCTCAGCAAGGCCGAGGCGTCCAAGAAGATAGACGCCCTTCAGGACAAGACCGGCCGCGGCAAGTGAACGGCGGCGCGGCCTTTTCCCACTGGCCCTGCCCTACGCCATTTCCTCGGCGTAGTGGCAGGCGACCAGCCGCTCGTCCACCGGGCGCAGCGCCGGCACGTCGGCCGCGCAGCGTTCGGTGGCGTAGGGGCAGCGCTTGTGGAAGGGGCAGCCCGGCGGCGGATTCAGCGGCGAGGGCAGCTCGCCCTTCGGAACGACCCGCTCGGCGCGCAAAGCCGGGTTCACGCGCGGCGTGGCGGCCAGCAGGATTCGGGTGTAGGGATGGCGCGGGCGCTCGAACACCACGTCCTTCGGGCCGTGCTCCACGGGACGGCCGAGATACATCACCATGATCGCGTCGGCGATGTGCCGCACCACGCTCAGGTCGTGGGAGATGAACAGGTAGGCGAGGTTCAGCTCTTCCTGCAAATCCATCATCAGGTTCAGCACCTGCGCCTGGATCGACACGTCGAGCGCCGATACCGGCTCGTCCGCCACGACCACGCGCGGGTTCAGCATCAGCGCGCGGGCGATGGCGATGCGCTGCCGCTGGCCGCCGGAGAACATGTGCGGGTAGCGGTCGATCTGGTCCGGGCGCAGGCCGACCTTGGCCATCATGCCCAGCGCCTTCTCGCGCCGCTCCTGCTTGCCCATGGGCGTGTTGATGACCAGCGGCTCGGTCAGGATGGACCCCACGGTCTTGCGCGGGTTCAGCGATCCGTACGGATTCTGGAACACCATCTGGACGGTGCGGCGCAGCTCCTTCATCTCCGCCGCCGTCCGCCCGACCACGTCACGCCCGTCGTAGAGCAGCTGTCCCGACGACGGCGGCTCGATCATCGTGACCGACCGCGCCAACGTGGACTTGCCGCAGCCGGACTCGCCGACCACGGCCAGCGTCTTTCCGGCCTCCAGCTGAAAGGACACGCCGTCCAGCGCCTTCACCGTCACCGGCGGCTTGAAAGCGCCGCGCTTCACGGCGTAATGCTTGCGCAGGCGGATGGCTTCCAGCACGACCGGCGCGGTCGCCGGCATGATCTGGGTGAGGAAATCGCTCATTGAAAAGCCTCCTCGACGCCTGCGGGGCCATCGGGAAGAGGATAGAAACAGCGCGCCTTGCCGGCGTCCACGTCGAACAGCGCCGGCCGCTCCATGCGGCAGCGCTCCGTGGCGAAGCGGCAGCGCGGGTTGAACAGGCAGCCCTGCGGCCGGTCGGAAATGCCGGGCACCACGCCGGGGATCGTCGGCAGCCGCCGCTTGCCCAGCGCCCGCTCCGGAAGCGCGTCGAGCAGAGCGCCGGTGTAGGGATGGCGCGGCGCCTTGAACAGGTCGGCCACGGGACGCGTCTCCGCCACCTGCCCCGCGTACATCACCACCACGCGCTGCGCCGTCTCCGCCACCACGCCCATGTCGTGGGTGATGAGGATCAGCGCCATGCCCCGCTCCTTCTGGAGCTGGACCAGCAGGTCGAGGATCTGCTTCTGGATGGTCACGTCCAGGGCCGTCGTCGGCTCGTCGGCGACCAGCAGGCGCGGGTTGCAGGCGATGGCGATGGCGATCATCACGCGCTGGTTCATGCCGCCGGAGAGCTGGTGCGGGAAGGCCGACAGGCGGCTTTCCGGGGCGGGGATGCCGACCTGCTCCAGCAGCTCGATGGCGCGGTTGCGCAGCGCCTTGCCCGACAGCCCCTCATGCACCTTCAGCGTTTCCATGATCTGGAAGCCGACGGTGAAGCAGGGGTTCAGGCTGGTCATCGGCTCCTGGAAGACCATGGCGACGTCCTTGCCGGTGATCTTCCGCCGCGCCGAGGGGTTCAGCGTCAGCAGGTCCGTCCCGGCGAAGCTCATCCGGTCGGCCAGGACCTTGCCGTTGGAGCCCAGCAGGCCCATCACGGCCAGCGAGGTCACCGACTTGCCCGAGCCGGACTCGCCGACGATGCCGACCACCTCGCCCTCGTCCACGGTGAGGTCGATCCCGTCCACGGCGCGGAAGGTGCCGGCGCGGGTGGTGAACTCGACGGACAGGTTCTTGATGTCGAGAAGAGGCATGATGCGGATCAGCGTTTCAGCTTGGGGTCGAGCGCGTCGCGCAAGCCGTCGCCCAGCAGGTTGAAGGCCAGCACCGTGACCAGGATGGCGACGCCGGGCCAGGTGACGACCCACGGCGCGCGCTGGAGCAACTGGAGCGAGGAGGCCAGCATGGTGCCCCATTCCGGCGTCGGCGGCTGCGCGCCGAGGCCAAGGAAGCCCAGCGCCGCCGCGTCCAGGGTGGCGGTGGAAAAGCCCAGCGTCGCCTGCACGATCAGCGGCGCGACGCAGTTCGGCAGGATCACCACCAGCATCAGCCGCATCGGCCCCGCCCCGGCGACGCGGGACGCGATGACGTAGTCCTTGTTCGTCTCCGCCATCACCGCGGCGCGGGTCAGGCGGGCGTAATGCGGGATCACCACGATGGACACGGCCAGCATGGCGTTGACCAGCCCCGGCCCGAGGATGGCGGCCACCACCACGGCCAGCAGCAGGCTGGGCAGCGACAGCAGAATGTCCATGAAGCGCATGGTCAGCACATCGACCATACCGCCGAAGAAACCGGCGACCATGCCCAGCGCCAGACCGACCGCCAGCGACAGCGTCACCACGATCAGGCCGATCATCATCGACAGCCGCGCGCCGTAGATCAGGCGGGACAGCATGTCGCGCCCGATGTCGTCGGTGCCCAGGACGAAGCGCCAGCTTCCCCCGTCCTGCCAGACCGGCGGGACGAGGATCGCGTCGCGGTACTGGATGTTCGGGTCGTGCGGCGCGACCACGTTGGCGAACAGCGCCACGAAGGCGATCAGCAGGATCACCGCCAGACCGATCATGGCCCCGGTGTTCTGCCGGAAATGGTACCAGAACTCGACCAGCGGGTGCGGCGGCTGGGAGGTCGGGACGGTGGCGGCGATCGCCGTATCCTTGACTTCGGTCGTCATCGTCTCACCTCACCGCGAATGCCGGATGCGGGGGTTCAAGACCCCGTACAGAACGTCCACCAGCAGGTTCACGGCCATGACCGTGGTCGCGATCAGCAGAACGCCGCCCTGCAACGCCGGATAGTCACGGCGGTTGATGCTCTCGATCAGCCACTTGCCGACGCCGGGCCAGGAAAAGATCGTCTCGGTCAGGATGGCGCCGCCCAGCAGCGTGCCGACCTGAAGGCCGATCACCGTCACCACGGGGATCAGCGCGTTGCGCAGCGCGTGCAGGCCGATGACCCGCTTGCTCGCCAGCCCCTTCGCCTTCGCCGTGCGGATGTAGTCCTCGCCCAGCACCTCCAGCATGGCCGAGCGCGTCATGCGCGCCACCACGGCCAGCGGCACCGTGCCCAGCACGATCATCGGCAGCACCAGATGGTGCAGCGCCGATCGGAAGGCCCCGTACTCGCCAGCCATCAGCGTGTCGATCAGCATGAAGCCGGTCACCGGCTCCACGTAATGCAGCAGGTCCAGGCGCCCGGACACCGGTGTCCAGCCGAGCCCGACCGAGAAGACCAGGATCAGCAGCAGGCCCCACCAGAAGATCGGCATGGAATAGCCGGTCAGGCTCAGCCCCATCACGCCATGGTCGAACCACGACCCGCGCTTGACCGCCGCGATGATGCCGGCCGGCAGGCCGACCAGCGTGGCGAACAGCATCGCGGCCACGGCCAGTTCGATGGTCGCCGGGAACAGCGTGAAGAATTCGGAGAT
>JAEZID010000116.1 GCA_023416195.1 Pseudomonadota bacterium
GGTCCATCAGCACGAGGTCGAAGCGCCCGGCCCGCGCCGCCTCCAGCGCGGCGCGGCCGTCGCCCGCCACGGTCACCGCATGCCCGGCGCGGCCCAACAGCAGCGCGGCGACCCGCTGGCTCACCGGCTCGTCCTCGGCCAGCAGGATGCGCAGCGGCGGAAGCTCGTCGGTCACAATATGGTCCTCACCGGTTCCGTTGTGGCAACCCCGGCTATACCGGCCTTCGGCGCCCTGTCCACGGGCGTTCGGTCGCATGTCCCGAATTCACACGGCCGCTTCGCGTTGCGTGAAGGCGGGGTCCTCAAGACGGTGCAGCCGCCCGGCCCCGGTCAGGGCGGCGCGCAGGATCAGGGTCTTGCGCCGGGCCGGGGCGAGCTTGCACGACGGCGCCTCGCGCAGCACCTCCGCGCCATAGGCGTCGGCGACCATCAGGCCGCAGTTCTCGGGGATCAGGTCGGTCGGAAAGGCGTCGTCCACGGCGAAGTAGAAGGCGTCGCACCAGTCCCGGTATTCCGGCCATTTCTGGTCGGAGCGGAAGTCGGCGACCCCGCTCTTCACCTCGACGATGACGATGGTGCCGGCCTCGTCCATCGCCAGCACGTCGGCGCGCCGGCCGCAGGCGAGGCGGAACTCCACCATGCTGGCGAAGCCGCGCGCGGCGAGCGCCCGCCGCACACCGCGAAAGATCGGCGCCGCGCCGCGGGTGTCCGGTTCGGTTTCCGAAGGGAGATCGTCGGTCATTCTGGTCGGAACGCTTCATGAACGGAGCGCCCACCATGAACCGACTCCGTTTCCCCGCCAAGAGGCATTTCGGGGATGGCCGTGGGTCTCTGTTCGCCTTCGGGTCTCTGTCCGCCCTCGGGTCTCTGTCCAATGGCCGGCTTGATCCCGCCCCAAAGACCCGTAGCCTGTGCATGGGGCATCGAGCATACCGGGGGATGCGCGGCGGACGATGTCAGAGGGAACGAGCACGCACGGAGGCCGGCGGATGGAGGGCCAGGAAATGGGAGGCCCGGGAATTGGCGGCCCGGGAATTGGCGTCCATGACGGCGGCGCGACGCTGGTCTTCGACTCCCATGGCCGGCTTGCCGCCTGGGACGAGGCGGCCGCCGCCCTGCCGGGCGCCGCCGGACGGCTGGCGAAAGGCGCGGCGTCCGACGCGCTGGCGCCGCTGTTTGCCGGGCGCGCGGTGACGGACCTGCCGCTGTCCGACGGCGGTCTGCTGCGCCGCGTGGGTGCACCGCCCGAGAGCGGCTCGCCCGGAACCGGCCGGGTGGGCGCCGACCTGTCCGGCCGCCTGTTCGCCGCCGCCAGCCACGACCTGCGCCAGCCCCTGGCCGCGCTGTCGCTGCTGCTGGGCGCCCTGGAAGGGCGGATCGGCGATGGCCGGGTTGCCGATGGCCGGGGCGGCGACTCGATGACCGGCGACCTGCTCGCCTCCATGGGCAACGCCATCCAGTCCATGAAGGGCATGGTGGACGGCCATTTCGACCTCGTGCGGTTGCAGGCCGGCCTGATGCAGCCGGACGTCGGCTCGCCCGTGCTCAACGGCATCCTGATGCGGCTGGCGCTGGACGCCGCCCCCCGTTTCGACGCGCGGGGCCTGCGCTTTTCGGTGATGCCCTGCTCGGTCCGCGTGCGCACCGACCCCACGCTGCTGGAACGCATCCTCCAGGGCTTCGTGGCGGACGCCCTGCGCCGCACGGTGCGGGGGCGGATCGTGATCGGCGGGCGGCGGCGCGGCGGCGACCTGCGCATCGAGCTGTGGGACACCGGCCGCGTCCTGCCGCCCGAACAGCTCCGCGCCCTGCGCGAGGAGTTGCAGCGCCCGGACGGGGACGGCCCGCTCGACCTCGGGCTTCGGCTGGCGCGCGGGCTGGCGCGGCGGCTCGGCCACCGGCTGGAGGTGGATTGGGTGGACGGGCGCGGCACCATGTTCGCCGTGGTGGTCCCGCAGGCGGACGAGAGCGAGGACGACCCCGCCGCCTTCCCCGCCCCGGACCCGGGCGCGCCGGAGCGGAATGCGGACGTCAGCCTTGCCCGCGTGCTGGTGATCGAGGACGACCCGATGGTCCTCGACGCGCTGGGCGCGCTGCTCGGCCAATGGGGCTGCGCGGTGATCGGGGCGGAATCCTACGACGCGGCGCTCGACCGGCTCGGCCCGACCCCGCAGGCGCCCGATCTGGTGATTTCCGACCTGCGGCTGAAGGGCGCGGCCAACGGGATCGTCGCCATCCGCCAGATCGCCAAGGCGCTGAACGCCGACCTGCCGGGGCTGATCCTGACCGGCGACACCGATCCCATGCGGCTGCGCGAGGCGCGGCTGTCCGGCTATCCGCTGCTGCACAAGCCGGTGGCGCCGCTGGCGTTGCGCGCCGCCGTCGCCCGCCTGCTCGGCCGCGAACGCCTGAAATCGTGAGGAATCGAATGAATTGACCGACCGGGCAAGATGACGGCGCATTCATGAGTGTTTCCGAGTTGACATGAGGGGATCGCCGAAAAATTTGCTATAGGGAAAGAATGCAAAGACCCTAATCGAATTTTTGTGCTCTGTATCTTATTCGGAAGAGGGGTGGGCTTTTCCCTTTTCGATCTCTTCGGCGCTTTGTATAATTCTAAGATGGCATTCCCCGGTGAATTGGTATGGCGTTCTGGGCCAAGCGGAAAAAGGGCGGTTCTCTGGCGGTGCCGGTGCTGGTGGCCGCGGGTCTGGTGCTGTCCGTCGGCGCCTTCGTCCAGATGCGGCAGGCCAGCCGCGAGGTCGAAGGCGCGCTTCTGGAACGGCAGGCGTTCCAGCTGCACGCCGTCCTGAAGGAGCGGATCGACAGCCACGCCCTGCTGCTGCGCGCGATGCGCTCGCCCTTTACCGGGACGATGCCGGTCAGTCGCGACGGCTTCACCGATGCGGTCCGGCCGATGCTCCCCCTGTTTCCCAGCCTGCGGGCGGTCGGCTGGGCGCGGCGCGTCACGGCGGCCGAGGCGCCGGGGCTGGAGCTGGAGATGCGTCTGACCGGCCTTCTCGACTTCGCCGTGCGCAATGTCGCCGGGCCGCCCCTCCCCGCCATGGCTCCAGAGGAGGATCTGTTCGTCAACGTCCTGCTGGAGCCGGTGGAGCGGGTTTCCTTCGGCTTCGGCATCAACATCGCCTCGATGCAGGGCCGGGCGCCGGTCCTGGGCAAATCCTGCGCGACCGGCGAGATGGCCGCGGCCGACGCGCTGCCCCCGCCGGGGGGGGACGGGATCGGGCGCGAGTTCATCCTGTTCCTGCCGGTCTATCGGCGCGGCCCCGAGCGGGACGACCCGGCGCAGCGATGCGCGGACATGGCCGGCTTCCTGTGGGCCGTGTTCAGCGTCGATCAACTGCTGAAGGAGGCGGTGGACCGGGTGCGGCCGGCGCAGGGCGACGTGTCCGTGCAGGATCCGGCGGCGCCGGACGGAAGGCGGATCCTGTCGGTCCGGTCCGAAGGCGGCGCGGCGGCGCACGCGCCGGTTCCCGATGACCCGGTTCTCGCGGGGGGCGAGACCTTCCGGCACGACCTGGAGGTCGGCGGGCTGCGCTGGCAGGTGGTGCTGGCGGTGCCGCCGGCCCCGCTGATCGCCCGGTCCGACTACGCCGCCCTGGCGGTTCTGGCGATGGGAATTCTGCTGACGCTGGCGCTTGCCGGCTACACCCGGCGCGAGGCCCAGGCCAAGAGCCTGTTGCAGACCGAGGCGCGGGCTCGCGCCGCCATGGCCCGCGCGCTGCGCGAAAGCGAGGAGCGGTTCCGGCTGGCGCTGCGCCATTCGCGGGTCGCCGTGTTCAGCCAGGACCGCAACCTGCGCTACATCTGGATGTACAACCCCCAGACCCCGCGCCCGGCGGAGGTCTACATCGGCCGCACCCACGCCGACCTCTATTCGCCGGAGGACGCGGCCAAGCTCGACGCGGCCAAGCGCCCGGTGCTGGAAACCGGCGTCGGTTCCCGGCAGGAGGTGCGCATCACCTCGCTCGGCCACGATAAGGTCTTCGACCTCATCGTGGAGCCGCTGCGCGACGACGCCGGAACGGTCACCGGCGTGATCTGCGCTTCCATCGACATCACCGAAGGCGTCATGATCCGCGAGGCGCTGGCCGAGGCGCACGCCGAGGCGGAGCGCGCCAACCTCGCCAAGTCGCGCTTCCTGGCCGCCGCCAGCCACGACCTGCGCCAGCCCTTCCAGGCCATGAGCCTGTTCCACCACATCCTGTCGGCCCGGCTGACCGACCCCAAGCAGCAGGAGGTGGCCGCCAAGCTGGGCGAGGCGCTGGCCGCCGGCAACACGCTGCTGAACACGCTGCTCGACACCTCGGCGCTGGAGGCCGGCACCGTCAAGCCGCGCCCGACGGCCTTTCCCTTCCAGGACATCGCCGACCGGCTCACCACCGAGATCGCCGATCAGGCGGCCGGCAAGGGGCTGGCGCTGCGCATGGTGCCCACCTCCGCCATCGTGCGCAGCGACCCCGTGCTGCTGGAGCGCATGGTGCGCAACCTTCTGGTCAACGCGCTGCGCTACACGGTGACCGGGCGCATCCTGCTGGGCTGCCGCCGCCGGGGCGGCCGGCTGGTCATCGAGGTGTGGGACACCGGCCCCGGCATCCCACCCGACCAGCAGCAGCGCATCTTCGAGGATTTCTACCGCTGCGGCACCGACCAGCCCGACGCCGGGCGCGGCCTTGGGCTGGGCCTGTCCATCGTCCGCCGCACCGCGCAGATCCTGGACCACGGGGTCGGCGTCCGCTCCACCGTGGGCAAGGGGACGGTCTTCTCCATCGCCGTGCCGCTGATCGGCGACCGCCACAACCCGCCAGCGCCCGAATCGGAGCCGGCCGTCGCGTCGGCGTGAACCCCGTCCCTTCTTTTCTTCCCTTCCGAGTCTCGGCCACAGCACGGAATCCGCAGCACGGAATCCATCGTCCGCTGTTGGAAGGAGATTGTGCGCCGTATTTCATTGCTGCGTTGCGACGAGCGCAGGGCTTTCCGGTGTTCGTGAAAGATCAAGCCGCGCTGCACCTGCGCAATGTTTTAATACGGTGGCAGTATGAAATTATTAACGAAAAGTAAACGTCAGTCCAGCTTCATGCGACTTGATTTAAGTCATTCGGCAAGACTTTGGTTTGCTGTATGACTGTCTTCGGACGGCACTTCCGCCAAAGGGCGAAATCGACCGGCGTCGGGCGCAAGTTCGAAGGATGTGCGACGCGCCGGACCCTGGCCGGCGGCGGGAACCGGACGAACGGGCGAAGGGAACAACGTGGGGGTGCGACACTGTTGCACCGCAATATTTGCGCCGACCGCCCCACATTGTCACATTCGTTTCACGGCGCCGCGCTATGCAGGGCGCCCAACCAACGGGCCGCGGCCACGAACAAGCCGACGGCCGGGGGGATTCGGCCAAGGATCTCGCGGATTCCGAGCCGCTATCCGACTTAGGAGCTTTTTTATGGACACCGCCATCGTCTCCGACAAGATCGACTTCGGGAAGAACGGCTCAAGCGCCATGATCGAAAACGTCACCTTCGAAGAAATCCGGATCGGCCAGCAGGCCAGCCTGTCGCGTCGGCTGACGATGTCCGACATCGAGCTGTTCGCCACCGTGTCGGGCGACATCAACCCCGCCCACCTCGACGAGGAATACGCGGCGGACAGCCTGTTCCACAAGGTGATCGGCCACGGCATGTGGTCGGGCTCGCTGATCTCGGCCGTGCTCGGCACGCTGCTGCCGGGTCCGGGCACGATCTACCTGGGCCAGGATCTGCGCTTCAAGCGCCCGGTCGGCCTCGGCGACGTCATCACCGTGACGGTGACCGCCAAGGAGAAGCGCGACGACAAGAACGTCGTCGTCTTCGACTGCGTGGCGCTGAACCAGGACGGCAAGGAGGTCGTCTCCGGCCAGGCCGAGGTGATCGCCCCGACCAAGAAGGTCCGCCGCGCCGCGCACGAGCTGCCGCAGGTGCAGGTGATCCGCCACGACGGGCATGAGCTTCTGCTGAAGAAGTGCGAGGCGCTGGCGCCGGTCCCGACCGCCGTCGTGCACCCGTGCGACGAAAGCTCGCTGAAGGGCGCCGTCGAGGCCGCCGAGGCGGGCCTGATCGACCCGGTGCTGGTCGGCCCGGAGTCGAAGATCAAGTCGCTCGCCGACACCTATGGGCTGGACATCTCCCGCTACCGCATCGTGGACGTGGCGCACAGCCACGCCTCGGCCGAGACCGGCGTGAAGCTCGCCCGCGTCGGCGAGTGCGAGGCGGTGATGAAGGGCTCGCTGCACACCGACGAGCTGATGGCCGAGGTGGTCCGCAAGGAAACCGGCCTGCGCACCGGCCGCCGTCTGTCCCACGTCTTCGTGATGAACGTGCCGACCTACCCGCGCACGCTGCTGATCACCGACGCGGCGATCAACATCTACCCCACCCTGGAAGACAAGGTGGACATCGTCCAGAACGCCATCGACCTCGCCAAGGGCCTGGGCGTCGAGACGCCGAAGGTCGCCATCCTGTCGGCGGTGGAGACGGTGAACCCGAAGATCGCCTCCACCCTTGAGGCGGCGGCGCTCTGCAAGATGGCCGACCGTGGCCAGATCAAGGGCGGCGTGCTCGACGGCCCGCTGGCCTTCGACAACGCCATCAGCCTGGAGGCCGCCCGCACCAAGGGCATCGTCTCCGAGGTCGCCGGTCAGGCCGACATCCTGCTGGTTCCGGACCTGGAGGCCGGCAACATGCTGGCCAAGCAGCTGTCCTTCCTGGCGAATTCGGACGCTGCCGGTATCGTTCTGGGCGCGCGGGTTCCGATCATCCTGACCAGCCGCGCCGACAACGTGCGCACCCGGCTTGCCTCCTGCGCGGTTGGCGCGCTGGCCGCGGCGTCGCGCCGCCGTGGCGCCGCCAGCGCCGCCGAGTAAGGGAAGGGTCCCTGACATGCCCACGGATACACTCAAGGGTGGCAACGCCATCCTGGTCATCAACGCCGGATCCTCCAGCCTGAAATTCTCGGTCTTCCGGGAAACCGGCAAGGAGCAGGTGGAGGTGACGATCAACGGCCAGATCTCCGGCATCGGCACCGAGCCGAAGTTCGAGGCCAAGGACACCGGGAAGCGCCTGCTCGCCGAGCGCGCCTGGACGGCGTCCGAGCCGTCCGACCGCACGGCCCTCCTCGGCTTCCTGCTCGACTGGGTTGCGGAGCATCTGGAGGGCGCGAAGCTGGTGGCCGCCGGCCACCGCGTCGTGCACGGCGGCACGCGCTATTCCGCGCCCGTGCTGCTGACGCCGGAGGTCATGGCGGAGCTTGAGAGCTTCGTCCCGCTGGCCCCGCTGCACCAGCCGCACAACCTCGCGGCCATCCGCGCGCTGGGCGAGGCGCATCCGGAGCTGCCGCAGGTCGCCTGCTTCGACACAGCCTTCCATCGCGGCCAGCCGTGGCAGTCGCAGACCTTCGCCATCCCGCGCGAACTGACGGACGAGGGCGTGCGCCGCTACGGCTTCCATGGCCTGTCCTACGAGTACATCGCCCGCCGCCTGCCGGAGCTGGCCCCGAACCTCGCCGACGGCCGCGTCGTCGTGGCCCATCTCGGCAGCGGCGCCAGCATGTGCGCCATCCATGGCGGCAAAAGCGTGGACAGCACCATGGGCTTCACCGCGCTCGACGGTCTGCCCATGGGCACCCGCTGCGGCAACATCGACCCCGGCGTGCTGATCTATCTGATGCGCCAGAAGGGCATGGACGCCGACGCCATCGAAAAGCTGCTGTACAACAAGTCGGGCCTGCTCGGCGTGTCGGGCGTGTCCAACGACATGCGCGCCCTGCTGGAGGGCGCGGATCCGCACGCGGCGGAGGCGGTGGAGCTGTTCTGCTTCCGCATCGCCAAGGAAACCGGCGCCCTGTCCGCCTCCATGGGCGGCATCGACGCGCTGGTCTTCACCGCCGGTATCGGCGAGCGCTCCGCCCCGGTTCGCCAGCGCGTCGGCGACAAGCTGGCGTGGCTGGGCGTGGAGATCGACCCGGCCGCCAACGAGGCGAACCGCGCGACCATCTCGACGCCGGGCAGCCGCATCCCCGTCTACGTCATCCCGACCGACGAGGAGCGGATGATCGCCCTGCACACCCAGGAAGTCCTGGGCCACGGCGTTCGCTGACCGCCAGTGTTCCAGTATGAAAAAGGCCCGCCTCCCTTGGGAGGCGGGCCTTTTTATTGGTCGTGTGTCGGCGCTTGGCCCAACCTACGCCGGTGTAATCTTCACAACCCCTTCCAGGCGCGCAGATACTCGATCAGCTTGCGCTCGTAGAAAGGCTGCGGCGGCTGATAGCGGGCGACCAGCCCCACCTTGTCGTCCATCTTCACGACCATGCCGTGGCACGCGAACTCCACCGGGTCGCCGTTCAGCTGAAACGCGATCCGGAAGTCGAACTGCTGCTTGGCGATCAGGTCGCCGTCATAGGGCCGAATGCGGAACGAGCCCATGGCGAACTCTTCCGGCGCGTATTCGTGGCGGTCGATCACGATGTTCGGCGGCGCCGACGGGCGCTCCTTCGGGGCCGCCGCCGTGGTGACGGAGCCGCCCTTGTCTCGTCCGCTCAGTTTCGACAGCCACGACATGGCGGTACACGCCCTTTCCGAACAGACCCGTTAACCGAAATCCTATTTCCAACAGTTTTCAGGGCATTTCGTTTAGCAACGGTTAACGCCCTTTTCCGCCACCTCTGGCGCCACTTTTTCATGCCAAACATTGTTCGGCCGGGCTGTTCCGGGCGGATTTGTCGCATGCCGGTCCGTCATGGCAACCATGCCGATGATTTCCGTCCGAAATTCTCGTCCACAAAAATGAAAGGGATTACCCTTCCTCCACCTTGAATATTTGCTGAGCGCAAGGAAAGCGCCGCTTTCGATCTTCTGGCGTCTGCGACGCTTCGTTGTGCAACTGCGAAAAGGCAAAACAAGGGGTTTTGTCCATTTTCGCCTGTCGGAGGAGGGCAGCCATGATGCACCGCAATGTCGGGGACCTTCTGAATCACCGCCATGTCGTGAGTCTCCCGCCGGAGGCCTCGGTGCGCGAGGCCGCGCGCCAGATGAAGGCCGCCCATGTGGCCTCCGTCGTCGTGACGGCGGCGGCCGACGACCGCATCGAGGGCATCTTCACCGAACGCGACCTGACCGACCGCGTGGTGGCCGACGGGCTCGACCCCGACGCGACGCCGCTGTCGGCCGTGATGACGCCGTACCCGGTCACGGTCAGCCCCGAGACCAGCGTGCGCGACGCGCTGCGCAACATGTTCCAGAATGGTCTGCGCCACTTGCCCATCATCCAGGACAACCGTGTGGTCGGCATCGTCTCCATGCGCGACTTCATGGGTGACGAGTTGGCGACCCTCGACCGCGAAAAGGAACTGATGGAAAGCCTCACCGAAGCGCTCTGACGGCGACGGCGCCTTATTTTGCGCTCCGCTCTGCCGGCCTGCTGCGCGCCCACGCCGGCGCCGGGCGCATCCGCTAGGGCACCGCGCGGGCGCGGGCGGCGACGGTGACCTGCCTCGTCGGCGGCGACCTCGCCGCCGACCGGCACGTCCATTTCGTGGATGGGTCCGAACTCGGCTTCTGGCGGGCCTCGGTGATGCTGAAGGCGATGAAGGCGGCAATGCCGGGGTGAGGGGGGCGGCGTGACGGGGCCGGCGTAATGGGGCCTAGGGCGCCTGGGTCTGCTGCACCTTGAAGGTGTTGCGCAGGGTGCCGTCGGCATTGACCATCTGGTAGGTCCCGTTGCCGACCCGGTAGATGTCCATGCACTGCTGCTGTTGGTCTTCGTCCAGGGTCAGGCAGTAGCGGTCGCCGACCACGGCCCACCGTCCGCTCTGGTTGCCCTTGGAGCCGGAAATCGTGATCCGGCCGTCTCTGGTGAAGGTGTTGGTGTAGGACCGGCCGCGCGGGTTCGACAGGCTGATCGTCTTGCCGGACAGCAGGCTGGACACCTCGGCGCCGTTCAACTGCTGCGCGCCCGCCTTCTTGTAGTCGGGTTGCAGGCCGGCGCAGGCGGGCACGGCCAGCAGAACGGCGAGGGCGACCAGACGGGTTCGCGCAAGATCGGTTCGCATGATACGGCCCCCGGCAGCGGTGATGTCACCGCAGCAATGGTGGCGGACACACGGCCGGGATCAAGGCTGTTACCGTTGCATACGCCGAAGAACCCGCCCGAACGCCCCGCCGGCGATGTTCGGGTTCGGTGGCTTACGCCCCGCGCCCGAACATCGCCCGGCGGCGGTTCTCCGCCTCGTCCGTGGTGACGATCTCCGTCCCGATGGGCCACAGCGCGAGCAGCGCCAGCTTCAGGTGCGCCCAGGCGAAGGGCAGGCCGATGATGGTCAGGGCAAGGCCGATGGCCGTCACCACATGGCCGATGGCCAGCCACCAGCCGGCGAACACGAACCACAGGATGTTGCCGATGGTGCCCAGTGCACCGGTGCCGAGATCCTCGCGGCCACGGAACTCATCCCGGCGAACGGCGGTTTGTCCAAATGGCAACAGCGTGTACCAGGCGATGGTGAGCGCCGAGCGGGCCCACGGAATGCCGACGATGGTGAGCACCATCACCAGCGCCGCGAGCAGCCAGCCCGCGGCCATCCAGATGCCGCCGGTGAACACCCACAGGATGTTGAGGATAAGGCTGATCACGGGCATTAAACTGTCTCCTTCGGCATCGGATGTGGGGATACCGGGCCGCTCCGTCGAGAGGGTGCCGGCTGGAAAGTGGCGCGCCGAAAGAGGTGCCGGGAGGCCGCCTTCGCTCGCTTGAAGGCGAATGCCTCCGTCCATAGATCGGAGTAGCGCCCCGCCGATGGGGCGAAGACACGCCGCAAGCCGTCCACGGTTTCACCGTTTCGGAGGCCGCATGAACGAGGTCCTGAATCACGAAGAGTCCACCGGCGCCCCCGCGGGGGCCGACCAGGCCGTCACCATGGCGCCCGTCGTGAACGCCATTCTCGGCACCGCCGTGGCGGCGGCCGTGAAGCGCGCCGGCCCCTCGGACGTCGCGCACGGCCTGATCGCGGGCTTGCGCCTGCTGCGGTCGGCGGCGGAGCAGGAGGCCGGCTACACCATGGCGACGGCCATCGACACCGCCATCCGCACGCGCCTGCTGGTCGAGAACCTGTCGGCCCTGCGCACCACCGGCCAGGCGCCGAAAGCCGCCGCCTTGCCCCCGCCGGGGCCGGGCGCCGCGTTGGCCGCCGCCATCTTCGTCAGCGCGGCGGAATCCTGCCTGACCGTCAACGCGCACGCGTCCGACAACGGCCCGCTGGAACTGGCGGTCTTCGCCTTTTCCACCCAGCTGGTCCAGCAGTTGGGCGGCGCCCCGGACTGGCGCGCGCTGTGCGACCAGCTTCACCGGCCTTCCGAAAAGCGCGACGCGGCGCAGGCGGCGGCGCTGCCGGCCGGCGGCGGAACGGTGCATTAACGGCCTTTTAGGCAGCTTTTGCGAAAGCCCCGAACCACTGTTCGCGCCATTTCAGGCCCTTTTATGGTACGGGACAGCCGCCACGGCCCTCCGCTAGGCTTTTCTCGAAGGCGGGGATGATCCCCGTCGCGAGGAAGCCAAACCGGGGGCAGGGCCCTTGACCATCGACTACAATGCGGATGCGCCTTTCCAAGCCTGCGCGGGCATCGTGCCGGGACAGGCTGGCGAGGGCACCGCTCGCACCACGTCGCGCCCCGGCGAAATGACGTGGGCCGGGAAGGGGGCCGGGAAGGGATGCACGGTGTCGGGCGATCCGGGCGGTCGCCGCATCGTTCTGATTCACGCCAGCTCCAGCGAGGCCAGAGCCTGGGCGCGACTGCTGCGCTCCGTGCCGCCGGGACAGGAATGGGTGGCCGTCACGCGGCCCGATAACGCATCCTCCCACGGCGAACCGGAGATGCAGGCGGCGTCCCTCCGCCCGCTGCTGACGCAGCGCCGTGGCCGCAAACCCCTGCTGATCGGCTGCGGGGCCGGCGTGCCGGTCGCTTTGCGGGCCGCGCTCGATTTTCCCGACCTGATCGGCGGCCTGCTGCTGATCGACCCGTCGTCGGGCGAGCCCGCCCGCGCCGGCGTCCTGCGCCGCCTCGCCGCCCGCTTCATGCCCCCCGCGCCCCGCAGCGTCATGGCCGAATTGCAACCGATGCTGCCGCAGCTCGGCACGATCCGCGCGCCGGTGACCCTGATGCACGGCAAGGACGAGCGGCAGAGCCTCGGCGCATCCCTCATCGAACAGGCGCTGATCGGCTGCCGCAACCTGACCGTGGTGGCCGTCCCCGGCGAACAGGTCCAGCCGACCAAGCACGAAGCCGCCGTGCGCGGCGCGCTGACCGCCCTGGTCGGCGCCGTGGAGCGGGGCGGGGCGTGAAAAAGAAAGGCCGCGCCCTTTCGGACGCGGCCCATTTTCCTGTCAATCCGCCGATCAGAAATCCATGTCGGCGCCGGCCCCGGCCGGCATCGCGGGCTTCTTCTCGGGGATCTGCGCGACCATCGCCTCGGTCGTGATCAGCAGGCCGGCGATCGACGCGGCGTCCTGCAACGCGGTGCGCACGACCTTGGCCGGGTCGATGATGCCCGACTTCACCAGATCCACCCACGCGCCCTTGTAGGCGTCGTAGCCCCAGTTGTAGTCGGCGTTCTCGGCCAGCTTGCCAACGATGATCGAGCCATCGACGCCCGCGTTGGTCGCGATCTGGCGGACCGGCGCGGTCAGCGCCCGGCGCACGATCTCCACGCCGACGCGCTGGTCGTCGTTGGCCGGCTTCAGCCCGTCCAGCACCGCCACCGCGCGGGCCAGCGCGACGCCGCCGCCCGGCAGGATGCCTTCCTCGACCGCCGCGCGGGTGGCGTGCAGGGCGTCGTCCACGCGGTCCTTGCGCTCCTTCACCTCGACCTCGGTGGCGCCGCCGACGCGGATCACCGCCACGCCCCCGGCCAGCTTCGCCAGCCGCTCCTGAAGCTTCTCGCGGTCGTAGTCGGAGGTGGTCTCCTCGATCTGCTGGCGGATGGTCTTGCAGCGCGCCTCGATGGCGGACCGTTCGCCGGCGCCGTTGACGATGGTGGTGTCGTCCTTGGTGATGACGACCTTGCCGGCGCGGCCCAGCATGTCCATCGTGACGTTGTCGAGCTTGATGCCGAGATCCTCCGACACGACCGTGCCGTTGGTGAGGATGGCGATGTCCTCCAGCATGGCCTTGCGGCGGTCGCCGAAGCCCGGCGCCTTCACGGCGGCGATGCGCAGGCCGCCGCGCAGCTTGTTGACGACCAGGGTCGCCAGCGCCTCGCCCTCGACGTCCTCGGCGACGATCAGCAGCGGCTTGCCCGACTGCACGATCTTCTCCAGCACCGGGACCAGCGCCTGGATGCCCGACAGCTTCTTGTCGTGGATGAGGATGTAGGGGTCCTCAAGCTCGACCTGCATCTTGTCGGAGTTCGTCACGAAATAGGGGCTGACGTAGCCGCGGTCGAACTGCATGCCTTCGACCACCTCCAGCTCGGTGTCGAGGCTCTTGGCCTCCTCCACCGTGATGACGCCCTCGTTGCCGACCTTTTCCATGGCGCGGGCGATCATCGTGCCGATCTCGGCCTCGCCGTTGGCCGACACGGTGCCGACCTGGGCGATCTCCTCGTTGGTGGTGACCTTCTTGGCGCGGCCCTTCAGCTCGGCGACGACGGCCTCGACGGCGAGGTCGATGCCGCGCTTCAGGTCCATCGGGTTCATGCCGGCCGCGACGGACTTGGCGCCCTCGCGGACGATGGCCTGGGCGAGCACGGTCGCGGTGGTGGTGCCGTCGCCGGCCGCGTCGGCGGTCTTGCTGGCGACCTCGCGCACCATCTGCGCGCCCATGTTCTCGAACTTGTCGGCCAGTTCGATTTCCTTGGCGACCGACACGCCGTCCTTGGTGATGCGCGGGGCGCCGAACGACTTTTCGATGACGACGTTGCGGCCCTTGGGACCGAGGGTGACCTTCACCGCGTCGGCCAGGATATCGACGCCGCGCAGCAGCTTGTCGCGGGCGGCGGTGGAGAACTTGACGTCCTTGGCAGCCATGGTTCCTTCCTCCCCCTATCAAGCGGCCTTCTTGGTCGCGGCGGCGCCGCCTTCGATGATGCCGAGGATGTCGGACTCCTTCATGATCAGGAAATCCTCACCGTCGATCTTCACCTCGGTGCCCGACCACTTCCCGAACAGCACGCGGTCGCCGACCTTCACGTCGAGCGCGACCAGCTTGCCGCTCTCGTCGCGGGCGCCGGGGCCGACGGCGAGAACCTCGCCCTCCTGCGGCTTTTCCTTCGCGGTGTCGGGGATGATGATGCCGCCGGCCGTCTTGGTGTCGGACTCGATGCGGCGGACCAGAACGCGGTCGTGCAACGGCTTGAACGTCATGGTGTGACACTCCTTTAAGGAAAGCGAATGTCTTGGGTTGTGAAGCGCTCCCGGATGGGCCGCGCTGTCTTCGGCGATTTAATTCAGAGAAAAACCAAAGTCAACACCAAAAATCAAAAAGAAAAACTCGACCAATTTCCTGCGTTCGACAAACGGATATCGCTCGGCGCACGGGGTGCGCCGAGTGAAGGCGTGTCCAAATTCTTCCGTGAAATAAGGCGTCAACCGGCCGGGGCGTGATCGCGTGGCATCGTACACATCCTCCAAGGAGCAACATGCAGATCAAGGAACGGGGGACCCGCTGGGCGGCATCCCCGGAACGGCCGAGATGTAGGTAAGCGCCTTCCGGCGTCAAGAGGGGCCGAAAGGCGCGCGTTCACACCGGCTTCGCGGGCAGCAGCGCCCGCGTCAGCGCCTCGATCAGGGCTTCCGGGCGCACGGGCTTGTGCAGCAGGTCGTTGCCGGAATCCACCGCCTGCCGCACCCGTTCCGGCGCCGTGTCCCCGGTCAGCAGCAGGCCCGGCAGGTTCCGCCCGTACATCCGCCGCACCTCGGCGATGACATCCGTTCCGTCCACCCCGCCGCGCAGCCGCAGGTCGGCGATGATCGCGTCGGGGGCGCCGCCCTCGGCCAGGGACTCGATCAGCGCCTCGCCCGTCTCGGCGGCGACCGCCTCGATGTCCAGCGCCTCCAGGAAGTGGCGCAGCGCGCCCAGGGCTTGCGGGTTGTCGTCCACCACCGCGACGCGATGGCCGGCCAGCCGCTCCAGGGCATCGCCGGCCTCCGGGCCTCCGGCGCGCTCCGGCACCTTGACCGTCTCGCTGACCACCTCCTCGGCCAGCGGCACGGAGATGGAGAAGACGCTTCCCCTCCCGACCCGCGACCGCACGGTCACCGGATGGCCGAGCAGTTGCGCCACCCGGTTCACGATGGCGAGGCCCAGCCCCAGCCCGCGCCGCGCGTCGCGCTCCGGATTGCCGACCTGATAGAACTCCTCGAAGATGTGGCCCAGCTGTTCGGGCGCGATGCCGCTGCCGGTGTCCCACACCTCGATGCGCACGAAGCGGCCGACCCGCCGTCCGCCGATCAGCACGCCGCCCGCCTCGGTGTAGCGCAGCGCGTTGGTGACGAGGTTGCGCAGGACGCGCTCCAGCAGCACCCCGTCGCTGACCACGTTTTCCGGCAGCGGGTGGAAGCGCAGGCGCAGACCCCGGTTCCCGGCCTCCAGCGCGAACTGCGCCTCCAGCCGTTCGAAGAGGTCCGGCAGGTCCACCGGCCCGACGTTCGGCTCGACCGCCCCGGCCTCCAGCCGCGAGATGTCGAGCAGCAGGCTCAGCAGCTCCTCCGTGCCCTGGAAGGACTGGCGGGCGCGGTCGAGCAGGTCCCGCTGCGGCGGCGTCAGCTCCTTGTTCGCCAGCAGGTCGAGGAACAGTCCCAGCGCGTGCAGCGGCTGGCGCAGGTCGTGGCTGGCCGCCGCCAGGAAGCGCGTCTTGGCGTGGTTGGCGGCCTCGGCGCGGTCGCGGGCTTCGGCCAGTTCGTTCTCGATGCGGTGGCGTTCGGTCACGTCCGTTGACAGCACGAACAGCCCGGCCACCGCGCCGTGCGCGTTGTGGTGGGGAATGCCCTGGATGGACAGGGTGCGTTCCGGTCCGCTGCCCAGCCGGACGTGCTCCTCCGCCGTCATCACCGCGCGGCCGGCGAAGGCGGCGTCGAACTGCGGCTTCAGCCGCGCGTGGAGATCCTCGCCCAGCACCGCGCGCACCGGCCGCCCGATCACCTCGGACGCCGGGATCCCGTACCAGTCCTCGATCCGCGCGTTGTGGAAGCGGTAGATCCCCTCCGCGTCGATGTAGCCGATCAGCGCCGGCACGCCGTCGGCGATGCCGCGCAGCAGCTCCTCGCGCCCGGTCAGTTCCTCCTGCGCGCGTTTCAGCGCGGTGATGTCGGCGATGCTGCCGAGGAAGCCGACGAGCATGCCCTGGTCGTTGTGCTGCGGCTGTGCCTCGACCGCCACCCAGCAGACCTCCCCGTCGGCGGCGGTGGTGCGCAATTCCGCCTGGAAGGGCTCGCCCCGCAGGACCGCGTCGTGCCACAGGGCCGCCACCCGCGCCCGGTCGTCGGGATGGGCGGCGCGCAGGAACAGCAGCCCGTCGCTCTCCGCGTCGGCAAGCCGGGCGAAGCGCGTGCAGCGGTCGTTGACGTAGCGGCACCGCCCCAGCCCGTCGGTGCGGAACAGCCCGACCGGCACCGTCCGCACCAGGGTCTGGAAGCGCCGCTCGCTTTCGGTCAGCGCCTGGTTGCGCCGTTCCAGGACGGCGGCGTGCTCGCGCACCCGGCGCCACAGCCGGTCGATCGCCGCGCCCATGACCAGCAGCCCGAGCGCCAGGATCGGCAGAGAGACCCGCAGGAAGGCGGTGCCGGGCCGCTCGGCCGTCCAGGCGAGGCTGCCGAGCGGCCGGCCGTCGATGTCCGTCAGCGGAATGGACAGCCCCTCGGCGTCCGGCTGGGCGGGGACCAGATGGCCGAACCACCGCTCCAGCTTGGCGGCCGGGGCCAGCGCCTCGCTCAAGGGGGCCGTGAAAACCAGGATGGTGGAAGGGGCGACGGGCGGCGGACGTTCGGTGTCGAAGACGGTCAGCGGGGTTGCCGCCGCGAGATGGAGCTGCCCGTCCACCAGCACGATCCCCGCCGCCGGGCGGGGCGGGCGCCCCTGTCCCAACCGGGCGTGGTGGGCGAACACCGCGAGCGCCCCGTGATCCTCGGTCCGGACCTCCTCGTCGCTGTGGCTGGCGAACAGCACGGCGCCGTTGCGGTCCAGCACATAGGCGCCGTTGATCCCCAGCACCGGATGAACGTCGTCGCCAAGGTTCCGCTCCGCCCACGCGCTGTCCAGCCGATCGGGGGTGCCGATGCGCTCCACCGCCTCGTCCCACCAGGCATAATCCTGAACCCGGCGCGACAGGGCCTGTTCGGCGACGGTCAGATAGCCCTGTGCCAGCGCCTTCAGATGGTCTTCAAAGCTGAGGTTTTCCCGGCGCGCGTGGACGAGCAGCACGGTGCCGAGCACAAGGCCCAGCAGCCCGACCAGCCCGGCGGGCAGGAAGTCGGCGCGGCGCCACGGCGGCCTAGGGGGCCGCGCATCCGCCGTGGCGTCGTCGTCAACCGTGGGCGCCGAGGCCGTTGGCCGTGATGGCCGCCTGGGTACGGTTGCGGACGCCGAGATGGCGGAGGATGGCGGTGACATGCACCTTCACCGTGCCCTCGGTCAGCCCAAGTTCATGGGCGATCTGCTTGTTGGATTTGCCGTCGCGCAGGCGGGTCAGCACCTCGCGCTGGCGCGGGGTCAGATGGTCGCCGGCACCGCCGGAAAGCTGGGAAAAAGGATCGTCGGCCCTGACGCCGGCCGATGGCGGGGCGCCGGCGAAATCGGCCACGCGGTCGCTCCGGATGGCCTGTTCCGGCAGATACACCCCGCCGGCCAGCACCAGCTGCAAGGCCCCCAGCAACACCTTGGCGCTGCTGGATTTCGGGATGTAGCCGGCGGCGCCGTTCTCCAGCGCGGCCAGCAGGTCCGACCGTTTCTCCGACCCCGACACCACGACCAGCAGCGCCCGCGGCAGCCGCCTGTGGATGTCGCCCAGCGCCGAGAAGCCGGTCCAGCCGGGCATTCCGAGGTCGAGCAGGATCAGATCGAACTCGGTGTCGGCATCGCACAACCGGCGCACGTCGTCGAAAGAACTCGCCTCGAAGAAGGTCATGTTCTCGTCGAACTGCGACAGCAGGCGGCGCAATCCGTCGCGGAACAGCAGATGATCGTCGGCGATCAGCACGTTCAGGGCGGGCTTGTCGCGAGGCGGATCAGTATCATTCATTGGTGGTGCGCCGCACAATGGAGGCAATTCGAAACTTGTTTCGAGATAAGGCCGGGTAACCCAAGGGTAAAGAGAGCTTTTGGTCCTATGGCCCACCACCTAGGCCGGAAGCCAAATGCGCCCTCATGCCGCACCGCACAAAGGCTGGGAACGAACGCTGTGGACAAACGCCGGAACGCCGGCCGCGGGATGGCGCGGCCGGCGTTCCGAAGGCTTCTCCTACAAAAGAAAAGAACGTGGCTTACGCCATGCCGGCGCTCACGCCCGCCGCGTCGGCCGGCTGCTCGCCGATGCCGTTGTTCAGCGCCCAGATGGCCGCCTGGGTGCGGTTGGAGGCGTTGATCTTGCGCAGCAGGCTCTTCAGGTGGACCTTCACCGTCGCCTCGGTGATGTGCAGGTGGTTGGCGATCATCTTGTTGGAATTGCCGTTCAGCAGGCAGCGCAGGATCTGGATTTCGCGCTGCGACAGGCCCTTGCGGCGGGCCGGCACCTCGGTGCCCATGTCCTCGTGGCGACCGCTGACCAGCAGTTCGGCCAGATGGGTCGGGAACACCTTCTCGCCCATCATCACCAGCTTCAGCGACTGCATCAGCGCGTCCGGGGCGATGTCCTTCATCAGATAGCCGTCGGCCCCGGCGCCCAGCGCGCCGGACAGGCGGCGGGTGCACAGGTCGCTGGTCAGGATGACGATGCGGATCTGCGGGTGCTCGGCCCGCAGGGCGCGCATGGATTCGACTTCCTCGTCGCCGCCGCTGGCGAGGTCGATGAGGATCAGGTCCGAACGGTTGCCGGCCGCTTCCACCGCCGGAACGCCTTCGCGCAGGCTTCCGGCCTCGCCGATCACCTTGAACGGCGTGGTCTCGAACAGCCGCTTCATGCCTTCGCGGAACAGCTTGTTCGCATCGATCAGGAAAACGTTCACGGGATCCATCGTCTCTACCCGCCTTCTGTTCGGTTCAAGTCGGTTGCGCTGTATGCTCTTCCGAGGACGCCCGGGCCGGAGAGACGGTGCGCTGGACGCTTGTCCGTTCGGTCCCGGTGGTGCCTCGATTTGAACTGACCTTACCCCAGATTTGCGGGACAGAAAATTTCTCCAAAGGGGAAATCCCGTCGTAAAATGGACATATGCCCTAAGCCAAAATAAGACAAAGCGGCCATGGGGCTGTTTCCGTACGCTCCGTGTGGAATAATCAATGAGAAGAAGCAAGGCAGCGGCCTGTGATTTATTCATGATCTTGGGGCATGATTCGGGCGTCTTCTCGGCGTGATTTCCCCCTCTTGGCCTAGGTCAGAGGCCGCTGGTCATGATCCGGCTGCGAAGAAGGGCCGGGCATTCCTATGCATGTTGCCGGCGGGTCTATGACCACCCGTTCGGCCGGCCCCGAGGCCCTGTCCATCAAGGGAAGGGTTCGATGCGCCGCCCGGCGTGCTATATACGGGGCGCCTTCGAGATTTGGTGCCGCATGTCCGATCCCTACGCCTATGACGATCCGCTCAGCAACGCGTCCGCCCCGGTGCCCTCGCCGGCGCAGCGCTTCGCCTATCTGGACGGGCTGAACCCGGTCCAGCGCGAGGCGGTGGAGGCTCTGGACGGCCCGGTTCTGGTCTTGGCCGGCGCGGGCACGGGCAAGACGCGCGTGCTGACGACGCGGCTGGCGCACCTGCTGATGACCCGCCGCGCGGCGGCCTTTCAAATCCTGGCGGTGACCTTCACCAACAAGGCCGCGCGCGAGATGCGCGAGCGCGTCGGCCACCTGATGGGGATCGAGCCGGAGGGCTGGTGGCTCGGCACCTTCCACGCGCTGGCCGCGCGCATCCTGCGCCGCCACGCCGAACTGGTCGGGCTGAAGTCGAACTTCACCATCCTCGACACCGACGACCAGATCCGCCTGATCAAGCAGCTTCTGGAAGCCGAGAACATCGATTCCAAGAAGTGGCCGGCCCGGCAGGTCCTGGGCGTCATCGAACGCTGGAAGGACCGCGGCCTGACCCCGGACAAGCTGGGCGAGGCCGACGGCGGCGACGTGGCCGGCGGCCGGGTCGTCGGCCTCTACCGCCAGTATCAGGACCGCCTGCGCACGCTGAACGCCTGCGACTTCGGCGATCTTCTTCTGCACAATTTGGCCATCTTCCAGAACCACCCGGACGTGCTGGCCGAGTATCACCGGAAGTTCAAATACATCCTGGTGGACGAGTATCAGGACACCAACGTCGCCCAGTATCTCTGGCTGCGCATCCTCTCCCAGGCGCACAAGAACATCTGCTGCGTCGGCGACGAGGATCAGTCGATCTACGCGTGGCGCGGCGCCGAGATCGGCAACATCCTGCGCTTCGAGGCCGACTTCCCCGGCGCCAAGGTCATCAAGCTGGAGCAGAACTACCGCTCCACCGGCCACATCCTGGCCGCCGCCTCGGGCCTGATCGCCAACAACAAGGGCCGCCTCGGCAAGACCCTGTGGACCCAGGCGGACGGCGGCGAGCCCGTGCGCGTGCGCGGCGTCTGGGACGGCAAGGAGGAAGCCCGCTGGATCGGCGAGGAGATCGAGGCGCTCCAGCGCAAGGGCGTGCCCCTGTCGCAGATCGCCGTCCTGGTCCGCGCCGGCTTCCAGACCCGCGAGTTTGAGGAACGCTTCAACACGGTGGGGATGCCCTACAAGGTGATCGGCGGCGCCCGCTTCTACGAGCGGCAGGAAATCCGCGACGCGATGGCCTATTTCCGCGTCGTCAACTCCCCCGACGACGACCTCGCGTTCGAGCGCATCGTCAACGTGCCCAAGCGCGGCATCGGCCCGGCCGCCTTGCAATGCATCCATGTGGCGGCGCGCGCGCGGGGCATCCCGCTGACCGAAGCCGGCTGGGCGCTGACCGAAACCGACGAGCTGAAGCCCAAGGTCCGCAACACCGTCCGCACGCTTCTCCAGGACTTCTTCCGCTGGCGGACGCTGGCGGCGACCATGCCGCACACCGATCTCGCCCGCATGATCCTGGACGAGTCCGGCTACACCCGCATGTGGCAGGAGGACAAGACGCCGGAGGCCCCCGGCCGCTTGGAAAACCTGAAGGAACTGATCACCGCCATGGCGGAGTTCGAGAACCTGTCGGGCTTCCTCGAACATGTCGCGCTGGTGATGGAAAACACCGAGGCGGCCGGGGCGGATCAGGTCACGGTGATGACCCTGCACGGCGCCAAGGGGCTGGAGTTCGACATCGTCTTCCTGCCCGGCTGGGAGGAGGGCGTGTTCCCCAACCAGCGCGCGCTGGACGAGACCGGCATCGCCGGGCTTGAGGAGGAACGCCGCCTCGCCTACGTCGGCCTGACCCGCGCCCGCAAGCGCGCCTTCGTCAGCCACGCCGCCAACCGGCAGCTGTACGGCAGCTGGGTCAGCGCCATTCCCTCCCGCTTCATCGACGAGCTTCCCTCCGACGATGTGGAAGCCGAAGCCGCCAGCGGCCTCTACGCCGGCGGCGGCGGGAGCTATGGCGGCGGCAATTACGGCGGCGGGGGAGGGGGCTTCCGCGACTCGTCCTCCGGTGGCGGCTTCAACTTCCGCTCGCCGCCGCGCCAGCCGCCGGCCCCGCGCACGATCACGCTGGACAGCGGTTCCTACCATGTCGAACAGCGCGCCCGCCCGAACGCCCCCTTCCCGAAGGGCGCGCGGGTCTTCCACCAGAAGTTCGGCTACGGCACCGTCACGGCGGTGGAGCAGGACAAGCTGGAGATCGACTTCGACCACGCCGGTTCGAAGAAGGTCATGGACAGCTTCGTGGTCCCCGCCGACAAGGCGGGGTGACCGGGTGACGGCCGTCACAGCCAAACGAACCGTCCGGGGGTAAGGTCGGGGCTTCAGGGTTGATAAACAATCTGGGGCCACGCCCGTGTTCGGCAGCAGCAGCACCTATGAAGTTCAGGTCCGCCGTGAAGGCCGCTGGCGGATCGAGGCGACCTTCACCGAGGAGGAGCCGGCGCTCTCAAGCGCGCGGGGCCAGATGACCGGGCGCGGGGTGGAGGAGGTGAAGGTCACCAAATACCGCGCGCTCGCCGGGCTTTCGCTGGAAACGGTGCTGTTCCAGAAGAAGACGCCGGAGATCAAGAACAAGCCGTTGGGCCTCGGCGGCTCGGCCGAGGGGGCGCCCTACTGCCTCGCCCCCGACGACCTCTACGGGTTCGAGGCGCGCGTGGTGATCGGGCGGCTGCTGAGCCAGTTCCTCGACAAGTTCCACATCACCACGACCGAACTGCTCCATTCCTGGCCCTACGTCCGCAAGCTGGACGAGCAGGGCACGCTGATGGGCGCGGCCATCCACGCCGCCGCCCGTCATCATGCCGACGTGCGCGGCGTCGCCGTGCCCGCCCGCGTGCGCGATCTACGAGCCTTCGCCGACGTCGCAATGTCCCGCGCCCGCGACTTCCTGGCCGAACGCAAGCGCCTGCCGGCCTTCGACCTCCGGGATCTCGCCGGTTCCAGCCGCGCCATCGACTACGCCGTGGGGGTGGACGGGCACGACTTCGTCTTTCTCGCCCAGCTCTCGCTCCACCTCGCGGACAGCAACTCCCTGGTCGGCAAGCTGGAGATGCTGCTGAACCTGCTCCACGACGACTCGGAACCGCGCCATTTCGCGCTGATCGACGGCGTGATGGCCGACGCGCTGGGCTCGGCCGAGGTGGTGAAGGACCTGCTGGGCGCCCAGCCCCACCTCGCCATGGGGCTGTGCGTGCTGGCCGACCACCTGCACGGCCGCGACCCCGACCCGAACGCGGAGCCGGCCAGTCCGCTGCTCGCCCGCATCTGCGACCTCGCCCTGCATGGCCGCGCCCCGCAGTGCCGCGCGGTGCTGGTGGACCGCATCCGCCGCTCCCTCAACGGCCAGCAGCCGCTCGACCGCCGCGACCCCAAGGCGGAAGCGCATCTGGTCGACCTCGTCTCCACCCGCCTGAAGGGCGCCGACGGCCGGCCGCTGGGCGGCGCCGAGGTGGACAAGGCCCTGGCCCGCCGCCTGCTGCGCCATCGCCAGAACCTGTTGCGCGAACAGGGAATGCACGACATCGCGGACCGGTTGTCGGGCCGGTAGGGAAAGAGTGCCTTTTATGGTAGAGGGTTTTGCCACCAAGGCACCAAGACACCAAGGCCGCGATGCCCGCGCCCATTCCGACCGAAATCGACCGCATCGCCCGACAGGCCGTGGATTCCGCCTTTCGTGTTCACAGCACGCTTGGTGCGGGGCTTCTTGAGTCGGTGTACGAAGCCTGCCTTGAACATGAATTGCGCAAGCGTGGTTTGACCGTTCGGCGTCAGGTCGTCGTCCCCGTCGTGTACGACGACATCCGCTTCGACGAGGGCTTCCGGCTCGACCTGCTGGTCGAGAACATGATCGTCATCGAGATCAAGGCCGCCGAACGCTTGCTTCCCGTCTTCGAGGCGCAACTGCTGACTTATCTGAAACTGACCGGGTTGCGGTTGGGATTTCTGATCAATTTCAATGTCGGCCAGATCAAAGACGGTATTCGCCGGATCGCTCTTTAGAACGCGGATCGGAAGCCGAAACTCGATGGGGTGGGAACTTCTTGGTGCCTTGGTGTCTTGGTGGTAAACCCCATCCGACACAGCGACCACTCACCACCAGCGACCCGTTCCCATGTCCCGCACCAAGCTCTGGCGCATCGCGCTCGTCGTTCCCGAAGCCCACGCTCCCGCCTTCGCGGAGGCGGTGGGCGACCACGCCGATGCCGTCTCGACCTTCGAGCTTGAGGAGGGCGGCAACTGGCTGGTCGAGGCGACCGTCTATGGCGAGCCCGACGCCCCGCGCCTGACCGCCCGCGTCGCGATCCTCGCCGAGGCCATCGGCATCCCCGAGCCGAAGCTGATCATTGAGGATCTGCCGTCGATCGACTGGGTGTCGCACAGCTACCAGGGCTTCCCACCGATCCGCGCCGGCCGCTTCTTCGTGCACGGCTCGCACCACGAGGGCACGGTCCCGGCCGGTTCCATCCCGCTTCTGGTGGACGCCGCGACCGCCTTCGGCACCGGCGAGCACGGCTCGACCAAGGGCTGCCTGATGGCGCTCGACCGCCTGTCCCGCCACGTCCGTCTCCCTCGCAAGGGCCGGGGCGGCGCGCTGGACATGGGCTGCGGCTCCGGCATCCTGGCGCTGGCGGTGGCCAAGCGTTGGCGCGTTCCCGTCACCGCCGTGGACATCGACCCCGAGGCGGTGCGCGTCACCCGCCTGAACGCCTCCATCAACGGCATCAAGACCCGCATCCGGGCGGAGGGCGGCGACGGCTACCACACGCCCATCGTCGGCAAGCACAAGCCCTACACGCTCATCACCGCCAACATCCTGGCCCGCCCGCTGGCGCGCATGGCCCCGCAGCTGCGCCGCCACCTGAAGCGCGGCGGCTACGCCGTCCTCGCCGGCCTGCTGAACCGGCAGGAGCGCCACGTCCTCCAGGCCCACCGCACCCAGGGTCTCAACCTCGTCGCGCGCATTCCGGTCGGCGAATGGACGACTCTTGTGGTGAAGCGCCCGAAACGCCGCTGAACCGCAACTGGCATTCGGCCCTCCGCGCGCCATCTCTTCCTCTGAGGATGAAGGACCGCAAGGAGGACCGATGCTGAACCGGATCAGGGCTCTTTTCGATTCCACCGACACCGGCAAGACCGACAACCACACGCTCCAGGCCGCCGCCGCGGCGCTTCTGGTCGAGGCGGCGCGCACCGACAACACCATCTCGGAGGCGGAGCGCGACCGCATCATCGCGGTGACGCGCCGCCATTTCGGCCTGACCGAGGAGGAGGCGAAGGACCTCCTGACCGCCGCCGTCTTCGACACGGAAGGCGCCTCGCCCTACCACCGCTACGTCAGCATCATCATGGACCGCTGCCCGCCCGACCAGCGGCTGTGGATCATCGAGATGCTGTGGGAGGTCGCCTACGCCGACGGCGAGCTGAACGACCTGGA
>JAEZID010000152.1 GCA_023416195.1 Pseudomonadota bacterium
CAGGAGGTGGTCTTCGGCAGCATGCCGGCCGAGGCCGACCGCCAAGCGAAGCAGCTTTATCACGTCTTGCGCCGTCTGGGGGCGACCACCACCACGCCGGTCACCATCCTCAGCGACGGGGCGGAAGGCCCCCGGTCCTTGGCGGGGGCGGCCAGTGTCGGTCCGACCCGCCACGTCCTCGACTGGTTTCATCTGTCCATGCGGGTTCAGCACATGGCGCAAGCGGTCAAGGGCTGGGCCACGGCGGTGCCGGCCGCCGCGGAACGCACAGGACCGCTGGCCGACACTGTATCCCGCATCCGTTGGCGGCTCTGGCACGGCCAGACCGAGCGAGCGCTGGCTCTGGTCGGCGACACCCTGGCCGAACTCGACGCCCTGTTGGAAGCCGCCGACAACCGGCAGGCTCGGAAGGTGGCCACACTGCTGCGCGCTCTGGAAACCTACGTTGCCGGACAGGCTGACCTGATCATCGACTACGCCGCCCGGCACCGGGGCGAGCCCATCTCCACGGCGACGACCGAAAGCACGGTCCAGCGCCTGCTGCACCGGCGCATGGGCGCCAACCAGCCCATGCGCTGGTCTCCGCGGGGCGCCCACCGAATGCTGAAGGTGCGCACCGCGGTGATGAACGGCACGTTCGCCTCGGACCACACCGCCGCCGAGCCATAGGCTCGCCGACCGTTTCACCACGCAGCGTGAAGGCCCCCAGGTTTGCGACGGTCTCGTCCGAGAAGGCGTCCCAGGAGGCCGGCGTGGTGCTTGCAGGACGAACGGCGGTGCCCATAGAATGCTGTTCCAGGCGCTGGTGACGACGGCCATAGGTCTACCAGCCCGTCCGCCCGCCGCAACACCCCTACTCTCCTTAAAGTAGCATCCCGACCACCGCGAGCCGGGACGCCCCTGCTACGAACAAGCTCTCAGTCTTGATCGCCTGCTCGCACTCGGGGCCTCATGGAGAGAATTGCATTGCCCTGCTCGCTTTCCTCAGACGGTTCCGGCGGTCAGCGAATCCAGCGCCCGCAGCCACGCCCCGTCCAGTTGGTGCTTGGCGTAATAGCGGTCTAGGCGCGCCCGGTTCTGCTCACCCGCCTTCAAGCCCAGGTAGTTGGCGGCGTTGCCCCACATGAACCGCTCCAGGCACGCGGCGTCGCCGCACACGGACCCGACCGCTTCGACGATCGCGTCCAGATACCGTTCAGCGTTCGCCTCCTGGCCCACCATGACCCAATCGCTGCCGTACAGCAGATGCTCGAACCGGGGATCAAACGATGCGACGAACTCCTTCAGGTCGGCCAGCAGCCGCGCCCTCTGCTCCGCCGGGACCGCGCCGGGAAGCAATTCGCTGAAATAGCTGAGATCGGCGTAGGTTCGATTGCCGAATTGCTGGATGAGCTTCCCGACGGCGTTCTCCCAGGTCGGGGTCACGTTGCCGCCGTCCTGCTCCTCGAAGTCGCCGAAATGCGCCAGATTGAGGCGGAGTTTCGGATACTTGCGCAGGACCGGCCGCCAGTTGTCGGGGTGCGCGCGCAAGGCATAGCCCGTGCTCGCCCCATTGCTGTTCGTCGCGTGCGCCATGACCGGCACGCCTTGTTCGCTGACGTAGGCGTACAGCTCGTCCAGAGCCCTGTCGATCTTGGCGGGAAAGTCGCGGATTTCCGCGTTGGCCCGCTTCGGATAGTCCTGCCGCACGTCGGCGTTGCCCAGCGGCCGGAAGCCCATGGGTGGATACAGCTTGATGCCGACGAACCCCATGTCCTCAATGGCGTGCCTGACCAGGTCCAGCGCCCCGCGGTCCACGATCTGGCGCCATGGATCGAAGGGCACCATGCAGTGCAGCGCCGCGCCGGTCTGCATCCGCTGAATCCGCTCCATGACCTGGATTTGATCCGCAAAGCTGGAGTTCGGCTCGTCGTTCAGCCAGCGGCTGAAATCCACCAGCGCAGGCGTGAACAGGGCAAAACGCCGGTTCCGGCCGTAGAGGTCGAGCAGGCGTGCGGTGATCGTCCGGCGGTCGCTGGTCAGCAGACGAGCCCACCGGATGTTCCGTCCAATGGCGCCTTGGCTGACCAGCATCGCGGCGGCCAACTCGTTATAGTCTTGCTCGGTCGCCTGTGGGCTGATGCGGTTCGGGGCAAAGCCCGCCTCCTGCTCCATCGCCCGCAGCAGGATCGCGCGCCCGGCCGGCGTCAGGGGCGGGCCATCCTGCATGGCCGGTCCGCCCAGCGCGCCGACTGGATCGCGGAACGCCCTTTCCAGCGCGGCGCCAACCTGCGCGGTGGGGTCCGGACGGACGCTCTGCGACCGCAGGGCGTCGCTTTCGATCTCCCGCAGCTCGTCACGCGCGGGCAGCGCGCCGGAGGCCAGGATTTCAATCAGCACGGCCCCGAACCATGGGAGCGCGGCCTGGGTCTCGACGCGGTTGTCGCCGAGAACGATCTGATCCTCCCGGTCACCCAGCACGACGCGCTGCACGAAACCGCGGATCGGCAGGTCGGCGGCGTTGAAGACGTGGCAATGGGTGTCGATCACGGCCAACCCGGCCCCGGCATCCGTTTCGCCGCCGCCCACCGGACTCCCACGTCCCGGACAGCCGGGCAGCATCAACGACGCGCCGGCGGCGGCGCACAGCCTGAACACGTCGCGGCGGCGTAACGAACCAAAAATCGACATGCATTTCCTCCTGTCGGGCACGGTCAGCGTGCCTGTGGGGTCACGCGTCCGGCGGGTTCGGCGTAGTCGATGTCCTGACGGGTCTTGGCCAGCCGCTCGATCAGCTCGTGGGCGGGCGCGCCCGGCGGCGCGGCCAGCAGCAATTCGCCGCCCGAGACCACGTCGTAAAAGCGCAGCTTCGCCCCCGTCCCGGCCGACAGTTCGCCCGCCAACCGGTCGGCCGCCGGCTGACGGGCGCGCGCCTCCCGGGTGCCGAGCGGCACAAGGGACCGGACCATGGCGTCGTTCGGTGTGCCCGTCTTGAACTTGACGATCAGCAACGCCTCCTGAGTGGAATCCATGGCCGAAGCGGGCACGATCCGGTTGTCGAACCCGCAAGCAGCGATGACGATGCTGACCACCAGCAGGAAGGAGCGCATGGTCGGTGTTCCGGAATGGGGAAAGCGGCGGAAACGGTCACGCATCAGATGGGAGGGCGCTCGCACACGGTCCAGCCGGAACCGGGTCCCCGCGACCTTTCGGCCACGGGGGGCGATGGATGGGCATCAGAACACATTTGCGTTCAGCAGGCCGGCACCGCAGCCGTTGGGGCACTCCTTCGGCGATCGGCGGATGGCCCGCTGCCGCATCAGATCCCACATCTGATCCGGCGTGAGATCCGGCCGCTTCGACAGGCCCAGCGCGACCACCCCGGCGACGTGCGGCGCCGCCATCGACGTGCCGTTATAGGAATCGTACCCGTTCGCGACCGTCGACCAGATGCCCCCGTCCTTACCGCGAGGGCCACTCACATCGCCGCCGGGCGCGCCGATGCTGATGGTGCTGCCGAAGTTTGAATAAGCGGTGACGAACTTTCCGTCGAGCCCAGTGGCGGCAACCCGGATGACCCCTTGGCAGTTGGCCGGTTGAAATTCGCTGACGTCCACGCCGGCGTTGCCGGCGGCGACGACGACCAGAGCCCCGCGGCTGCGCGCGTCGTCGATCGCCCGCTGCACGATGGTGGCGCACGGACCAAAGCCGCCGAGGCTGAGGTTGATGACCTTGGCGGGATTCCGATTCACATAGGGCTGGCCGTTGATATTCACTCCGATGTCGAAGCCTGCGGCCCAACGGATCGCGTCGGCGATGTCGGGGGTCGTGCCGCCACATTTCCCAAGCACGCGGATGGGCACGACGTTCACGTTGGGATCGATGCCGGCGATGCCTACGCCGTTGTTGTTGCTGACCGCGCCGATGACGCCGGCGACGTGGGTTCCGTGCCAGCTGTCCTGCTGGGCGCGGGACAACGGCCCGCAAAGCTTAGCCGCCGCACCGTCGCCGGAATCGGTTGCATCAGCGTCCACCCCGTCGTCGTCCCCGGCGGAGACCTTGTCGCGAACCACGTCGATGCCCGGAAGAATACGTGCGCGGTCGATGTCGGGATGATTTGCCACAATGCCCGTGTCGATGACGGCAACTGTGACGGGCTGGCCGTTCTGGGCATGGTTCCAGGCGCGCACGACCCCGATGCCACCTGGTGCTGCCGCAGTGCGGTCCAGATAGCTCCACTGCCGGAAGAACATCGCGTCATCGACGGGCGCCTTGCGTTGCTGCGTCGCGCTGGCGGCAACCGGCACGCTGGCCGAGGTCGGCATGTTCGTTGCGGGTGCCGGCTGAACCTCGGTCTCTTCGTCGATGCCCGCCGGCTCCGGCCCGCCTTGCCGGCGCAGCACATAGACCGGCTCGGCCCATTCCACGCCGGGCAGATTCTTGACGTCGTTGACCAGCTCCAGGGTGCGAGTCGCGGCGTCGCCCGGCTCGGCGGCGGCCACCTGCATGGTTGCGCCCTCGATATAGACCCCCGTGTTGCCGGAGGTCGGCTGGAAGCGCGAGCCGCCGGTCACTGCCGCTGCTGCCGAGGTCGCTCCGACCACCGCGGCCGGATCGACGCCCGGTTGGACGCCGAAGGCCACCGCCCCGGCCTTGATCTCGGGTTTCATCTCCTTCCGGGCGGTGGCCGGGGTTGCGACGGGTGGGCGGGAAACGGGCTGGGGCACGCTGTCCAGCTTGATGGACGGTGGGCTTTGCGCAATATGGCCGCTGGTTGACGCGCGCTGTTCGGCACAGCCCACCAGAATGGCACCTATACCAAGAAGAAGCAGGACTCCCGATCTCATTGCCGCCTCCCGTCTTGTTTTGATGGTCCGCCGGCACTTCGTAGCCGATCGCCACCGATCAAACGCCGCAACATACTCCTGTATTCATTTTCATGAATCCACGGAGTATCTAGATGAACAACAAGGCAAGATTCATGATTATTAGGCAAATGTCATTGCATCAAAAGTATAATTTCATGCTCTTTGTATGCCACCCCGCAATTTTGCATATAGCCGCGCCGCCCCAGCCAACGTCATTCACAGCCTGTTTGAGAAGTGAGGCGGAGGCGGGCTGAGGAGGGAACGCGGGTCTTCCAGCGTCTGCTGGAGGGGCTCCGTTCCGCTCTGGAGGCCTGCCATGTGGAGGCTGCGTATTCCGGTGATTGCGCGCGGTGGTTCCGACGCGAAGGCGCCCACCGATTCCGGTCGATGGCGTCCAGGGGCATCGTCACATCAACGGTGGCGGCCTGTCGTTCGTGACGGTAACCTCGCGGGATGTCGCCGCTCTCGTACGCCCGCCACCAGTTCCCGCCCGCGGTCATCCAGCATGCGATCTGGCTTTATCTGCGGTTCACGCTGAGCTACCGGGATGTCAAGGAGCTGCTGGCCGAACGGGGCATCGAGGTGTCCTACGAGACGGTCCGGCGTTGGGTGGTGAAATTCGGGCCGGCCATCGCCGGCAACCTGCGGCGCCTCCGGCCCAAGCCCAGCCCGCGCTGGCATCTGGACGAGATGGTGATCCGGGTCAGCGGAAAGCTGATGTACCTGTGGCGGGCGGTCGATGACGAAGGCGAGGTGCTGGAGGTGCTCGTCCAGCGCCGGCGCGATAAGGTTGCGGCCCGCAAGCTGATGCGCAAACTTCTGAAGAAGCACGGTTTCGCGCCCACCCAGGTCACCACCGACAAGCTCCGGTCCTACAGGGCCGCCTTCCGCGAACTCGGTCTGACCGCCCACCATGAACAATGGCGGCGAACGAACAACCGGGCCGAAGTCTCGCACCAGTCGGTGCGGCGACGCGAGCGCAAGATGCAGCGGTTCAAGTCGCCCACCTCCGCTCAGCGTTTCGTTTTCCTGCATGCCGCCGCCTACAACACCTTCAACCTCCAGCGCCATCTGGTTTCCCGCCGCACCCTGCGCACTTTTGGGGCGCAGGCGATGACCGATTGGCAGGCCGCGACCGCCGCAGCGTGAAGCAGCCGGGGGCTCTGGCTTCCTGTGCGTTGGTTCAGTCCACGTGACAAAGCCGCCAGTGGCGTGGCTTCGTCGAGGAGGGGGAAGTGGTGCGGTGGCTGTTGAAGAATGCCGGATGCCGGGAAGAGGCCGCCGCCATCGGCACCGGCGACACGAGCGCCGCGCTGCTCGATAATCTGGAGGCCGACATTCTGCACGTTGCCGCGCACGGCCTGTTCGCCCCCGCCCGTCCAGCCGCCAGCGGCTTGTGGCTGTCGGAAAACGGAGAGGACCGCTACGTGTCGCTGGATCTGCTGGCCCGCCGGACGGCGGCAGCTGAACTGGTCTTCCTCAGCGGCTGCGACACCGGCCGCGTCGCCCCCTTGCGCAACCAGGAGGCGCTGGGCCTCGTCAGTGTCTTATTGAGCCAGCGGGTGACGGCGGCGGCGCTGAGCTTCTGGCCGATCCTGGGCGAGGATGCCGTGGCACCGGACATCGTCACCGCCTTCTATCACGGCTGGCTGATGGAGGGCTTTCCCAAGGCCGAGGCGCTGCGCCGGGCGATGCTGCGCCACCGCGACAGGCCGGTCTACGAATGGGCCGGCTACGGCCTGTTCGGTTTCGCGGCGAAGGGGCCGTGATGGGGACGGATTCCGTGGCAGAAGATGGACTGACGGCGTTCGTCCAAGCCCTGCGCCAGTTGCCCCCCACGGGAGAAAGGGGGTTCGAAGGCTTCGTGCGCGATGTCGTCCAGCACGTTGTCCACCGTCAAATCCGACTGCTGAAGTCCGACCCGCTCTTGCGCAAGATTCTGGAGGCGCTGGGCAAGAGGCCGAAACCCGATCTCTGGGTGATCATCACGACGACGCAGATCAAACGCAACGACCTCGAACAGCTTCGGAAGGCCGCGGAGTTGGCCGGGGTCGGGGTCGAGTGCCTGGATTGGGACGCGAACCCTGGCGCCCTTGCTGGGGTCGGCACGCGGCCAGGGGATTCCGCTGTCAGAGGCCCTTATCGACGTGCTCAGCTTGAAACCGGCTGCTCCTCTTGTCGAGGAACTGATCGAACGTCTATCCGGCCCTTTCGCGGATGAACAGACCCATGCACGGATTCAGACCCGTGGCATTCGGGTGCTCGTCCAGCTTCCAGCCGGAATTCTGCGCGAAGCCGGAGGAGGAGAGGGGATCGAGGCTCGCCTGAAGCGGTGTGGCCTTTGTCGGGATGCGCTGGTGCATCTGAATGAACGCCTGCCCAAGTCCCTGCAAACCGGTCCAGGCTTTGCACCCGAGATTATGCAAGCTCTGAATTCTGTTGTGGACTGCCGGCTTGCCGACGTCGTCGGATGCTATGGCGGGCTCAGTTGAGAGTTATCCACCTCCTTTCATGCGTCCAGCGGCCCGCCCGATGGCCGCTTGGAGACTGGTGTCGGTCACAGCCGTGTAGATTTCCGTGGTGGAAATGCTCTGGGGACCGAGCAGACGTTGGACAAAGCGGATGTCCAGGCCGTTCTCCAGGAGACGCGTTGCCGCCGTATGGCGCAGCATGTGCGGGGTGATGCGGCGGGTGATGCCGGCGTCGACCGCCGTTTCGCGCAGGAGGGAGCGGACGAACTGCGTCGTGCCGGGGGTGCCGGAGGCCGTCACCACGAACTGGTCGTGCGTGCCGCGCCGTGCGGCGGTAGCCCTGCGGTAGGCCGAAACCAGAGTCGCCGTTTCGTCATCGGGCAGGAAAACCCGGCGTTGGCGACTGCCCTTGCCCATGATGGTGATGACGCGCTCCAGCAGATCGATGTCCGGCACGCGGATGCTCACCAGCTCGCCGACGCGCAGGCCCGTGCACAGCAGGACCTCCAGCACGACCAGCGTCGTGGAGGCGTTCGCGTCGGTGCGCTTGGCGATGCGCAGCGCCTTGGCCTCGGTGATGCGGCCGGACAGGCCGACACGGTCCATGGCGGTGCGGCGCAATCTACGAACCTCGTCGTCGGTCAGGTTGCGCGGCAGGCGCTTGGGCAGGCGGATTCGCGCGTCCAGGCGGTGGAAGGGGCTGATCGGAATCACCTCGTCCAGCTCCAGCCAGCGGAACATCACCTTCAGGCAGGCCATGCGGCGCTTGACGCTGGTTTCCTTCAACCCGCGAGTTTCGAACAGGTGGCTGAGGTAGCGGCGCAGCAGTTGGCGGTCGATGGCGGCGACGGCGGTGCCGGGGGCGGCGAACCGCTCGAACTCTTTCAGATCAATGGCGTAGGCGCGCAGGCTGTGCGTCGACAGGTTCTTGGCGACCCGGCAATGGGCAAGGAAATCGGCGCAGGCAGAGGCGACGTTCATGAACATCCATCCGGGAGCACGAACTCAGGGCGTGGCGCCACGCCATGACCCGGCAAGGACGTGTATCCTCGCAAGGCATGCGTTCGTGTGCCAACGCTGACGCCGGATGATTAGAAGACCAACGAATCGCGCGCAAGGCCAAGCCCACGATCATTCCGCCAAGGACAACGTGCCTTCCTCCTCATCGGCAACGTCTTCCAATTTGATCGGCGGTTCATCGCCTTCGCCGGGAGGTTCATGCGCATCGAACGGCCACCGCACGACAGGAAGCGCCGTCGCCGCGACGGCGAACACCCCGGTGTTGGCCCAGGCGGCGTGACAGCCAACGACATACATCACCTTCTTTGCCCGCGTGGCGGCGACATTCAGGATGTTCGGCGTTCCACCCGCCCAGTTCCGCGATCCGCGGCTGGTTTCCGACGAAGCTCCCAGGACCAGCAGCACGGCCTCCGCCTCCTTGCCTTGGAAGGTATGGACCGTCCCGATGTGCGCCTTCCCCCATTGCTCCTTCGGCTTCTTGCCCTCGATGCCCAGTTCGTCGAGGACGCCGCTCTTGAGCACGAAAGCCCTGAGCTTGTCCGCCACGGCCCGGAAGGGGGAGATGATGTACAGGCTGGGCTTCCGGATGCCCCGGACGCTCAGCTTCCGCAGGAGATCGACGACCGCCTCGCCTTCCGCCTTGCTCCATTTCTCGGCGTTGGACCGGACGTCGATCCAGGCGCTGCCGGCAAGCCACGGCGACGGGGCATCGGCAATGGGGGACGCCGGATCCCCCGCCGCATGCACCATCAATCCTCCGTAGGCGATCTCGTTCGAGATCGAGAACATCGGGTCCTGGCACCGGCGGTGCACGAGAAGTGGAAGGCCGGTCTCCCGCACGTCCGCGCCCGCGCCCATGCGGGCCATCAGCGGACTGATAGCGTCGGCGAGGGTCTGCGCCGACGCCCGTGGCGCCGCCCACAGGTCGGGGTGCGACCCGTAGCTGGCGCAAATCGCCCGAACGAGCCCCGTGGGAACCTTCGACACTGGTTCGATCTGCAGCGGATCACCGATGATGAGCGCGCGCCGGGACCGCCACACGGCCCCCGCCGCCGCCTGCGGTGTCGCCTGACCGGCTTCGTCGACGATGAGCCAGCCGATGGCGCCTTCCCCCACCCCGTCCATCAGCCGGTCGAACGAGGCGAAGGTCGTCGACACGAGCGGCACCATTAGGAAGAAGCTGTCCCACAGATCGCCGAGATGGGCATCGGCGCCGGACGGCGTGCGCTTGCCCTTGAGGTGATCCATCATCAGCCCGAGGTTCGACTTCATCGGCCCGCCGGCGGCGTCAATGAACGCGCGGTGCAGCCGCATCGCGGCGGCGAACATCTCATCCCGCGCCGCGGTGAAATCGGGGTCCGCCCAGGGGCTGGTCGTGTGGATGGTTTCGTGGGAGCCGCTCCAGAACGACGGCCCGAGATGGGTGCCGGCGCAGACCTCCGGACAGCGGGCCTCCAGGTCACGCAGCTGCGCCCAGCGTTCCCGGCTGGCCGTCAAGGCGGCCTCGGCCGCTCTTGCCCGCGCGTCCGCCTTGTCCATCCGGGCCCCAGCGGCGGACAGTTCGGCTCGGGCGGCCTCCTGGTCGGCCAGCATGCGCCGCAGGAGGTCCATCGCCTCCTCCTGCCGTTGCCGCCAGCGCGCATCCAGGCCCAGCCAGCGTAGAACGGGAACCGGCTGAAGGGCGGTGTTGCCGTCGAGCAGACGGCGCGCATCCGCGACGGCAGCGCCGAGCCGCGCCAGCGCCAGTTCCGTGGCCCGGCGGGTTTCTCGTGCCTCATCCGCGTTCTCGGCCGCAGCATGGTGCGCCGCCTGGGCGTCGTCCATGGCTTGCTGGACCGAGGCCGCCGTCCACAGCGCCGCGCGGATCTGCTCGCGCAAGGCCTGCATGCCGGCGGTCTTCGCCCGCTTCTCCCGGTAATCTAGGCAAGCCTGCCGCCAGCGTTCCATGGCCGCCGCCTTGTTGCGCGGCGGCGCTTCGACCTCGACGATCGCCGGAGGCGGATCGCCCGCACGGTCGCGCTTCACCCGCCCGGTCACGGCGGCGAGGTATTTTTCCAACCCCCAATCCGGATGCCACCAGGCATCCTCGACGAATTCCGTGCGGTTGGCCATGTTGCCGAGCACTGCGGCGATGAGCCCCCAGCAACTCCCCTCCTTGCCGTGAACGGCATCGGCGGTGCCGGGGAAATGGCGGGCGCCGACATCCGGCGCCACCGTTCCGGCGAGGGGCAATTCGGCGCTGGCGTTCCGCACGGCGGCGTTGTTGGAGGAGGCGACCACGATGCCACGCCCCCGCAACCGGGCGTCCAGCTTGTAGAGCGTCTGCCGACGGCCACCTTCGGCAACAAGGTCCACGGGCGAGAAGGCGGATGCCGGATCTTCAAACCCGAGCAGTGCATCGGCCCGGTCGAGGATCACGGCGGCGATGACGTCGCGCAGCAGCGTCGTCTTGCCCGTGCCGGGCGGCCCGTTGATCGAGAGAATCCCGCCATCCGCCCGCCGCCGGTGCGAGCCCGATGTTCATCAAGCCCGTCCAGGTACAGCGTGCGTCCCCGCATCGCCGCTGGCGGCCGGCTCAGGAAGCGGCCCACACGGATCACCTCCGCATCCATCTCGCCCGCCGCGGCCCGCGCGAACTCCGTGGTCTTGCCAAGGCCGGGCTCGCCCAGCAGGACGACGGCCCGATGGTCCAGGAAATCCGCGAACACTCCCTCGCGGGTGTGGCCGTCTTCAATCGCAGGCAGAACCTGTTGGACGCGGCGCGTTACGAAGACGGTGCCTTCCGCTGGTGAACGTCGGCTGCTGTTCGGCATGGAAAATGGCCGTGTGGGAAAGCGTGAGAACATACCCGATGCCGTCGTTTTCCTTCATGCAACCCGGCCCGGTCAATGCTGTGGCCGGTCCATTCCGCAGAATGGGGACTTCAATGAACGACCGTTCTCTTCGGCCGCATGAGCAGGCAAAGCCTCGCCATGCTTTGCCTGCTCCCCGTCAAACAAGGCGCTTGGCTTTGCCTCGCGAACGGAATCGACGCGCTGGAGGCTCCAGGTCCCGATTGGCCCACCCCGACGAGATCTCGGCATGTGGGACGTCCCACATGCCGTGACCGGCGAGTAGACGATGCCGGGCCAGTCCGCGAATGTGGGACGTCCCACATCAAACGCCTCAGGCCCGTTGTTCAGGGCCCTCAAGAATGGCATCGATCTCCGCGCGCAGCTGAAGCAGCCGTTTCCGATGCGCCGGGTCAAGAAGGTGGCGCTGTTCGCGCACCACGGCGACATCGCGCATGATGCGCTTGACGCTGGCCTGAAGCGTTCGCTCGGGGTCGTGCGGCCCGGCTTCGCGTGTCCCCTGCGCGTGATCGCGCTTGGCTTGGCGAACGGCTTTGACCGACGCGCCCTCCTTCGCCTGCGCCCACAGCACGGGCCGCAAATCGTCCGGTGCCGCCGCGATTTCGATCAGCACCGACCGCGACACATGCGTGTAGGACGCGGCGTATTCTTCCAGCACGTCCACTGGCAGCGACAAGATGGCCAGGAGCTTGGTGATGTCAGTGCGGTCCTTGCCCACGACCGCGGCGAGCTCGTCGTGGGTGTAACCATGTTTTTCGGCCAGACGGGCGAGGGCGGCGGCGTATTCCACCGCGTTGAGGTCGACCCGCTGGACGTTGTCAATCAGCCCGATCTCGTCCGGATCCCCGGACGTGAGAATGGCAAAAATCGTCTTTCGGCCAAGGATTTCGTGAGCGCGGACTCGGCGTTCGCCGCCAATCAGCAAATAGTCGCCCTGAGGAAGCGGCCGGACCAGGATCGGGTTCTGCAACCCATGCCGATCGATGGACGCCGCCAGGCTGCGCAGTTCCGCCTCATCGAAATGCCGGCGCGGCTGGTCGGGGTTGCGCTGGACCCGGTCGAGGTCCAGCTCGACCACGTGCGGGAAACCCGCCGACGTGCCGAACAGCTTGTCGGTGCCAACCGTGAGCGCGGGGGTGCCACCCAGCAGTTCCTTGGTCTTGCGCTCGAACTTACGCGACATGGACCGCCTCCCGTTGCGCGGCGTAAGCGCGGATTTGGCGTGCCACCTCGCGGAAGGTTTCCGCCCCGGGAGCGCCCGGATCGCCGGCCAGCGTGATCATGCCGGCGGCCGCGGCTTTGCCATAGACGGTGGCGCGGGGAATCGGGGGAAACACCGGAACTTGGTCGGCGTAGGACTCGCGCAGTTCCTGCAGCGTCGCCCGATCCTGCGTCAGCCGCTCGTTGTACATGGTCGGAATGATGCCGGCGATCTTGAGGCCGGGGTTCACGCGGCGCCGGATCCGGGTGATGGTGTCCACCAGCCGCTTCACGCCCAGCAAAGACAGCGCTTCCGTCTGCACCGGCACGACCACCAGTTCCGCGGCGGACAGCGCGTTGGCCGTCACCAAGCCCAGGTTCGGCGCGCAGTCCATCACCACGAAATCATAGGAGGAGCGCACCTCGTCGAGCTTCTCGCGCAGCACGAGGCCTCCGGTGGAGTCGGCGGCCAACTCGACGTCCGCGTCCGCCAGCGACAGGCCGGCCGGAACGAGGTCGAGTCCGTGTTCGCCGGTCGGGACAATGACCGACGAGATCGGCTCGTCGGACCGCAGCACGAAGTAAAGCGTCTTGCGCCGCTGCTCCAGATCGACGATAGCCGCGTTGCCGACGCCGACATGGACCGTCGCGTTGCTCTGGGAGTCGCAATCGATCAGCAACACCCGCGCCCCCCCCTCTGTGAGAGCATAGGCAAGGTTCACCGCCGTTGCCGTCTTGCCCACGCCCCCCTTCTGGTTGGCGATGGCCAGGAACGTTGCCGAGCGCGGCCGGTCATCGACCATCTGTGCCACCAGGAAATCCACCACTTGCTGCGGCATTCGTTCGGCTCCGCTTTCCCAGCGGCTGATCTTCGCCTTCGTGTAGCTGCGACCAAGTTGATCGTTGAGCCAGTCCGCAAACTGCGTCTGGTTTTCCCCACGGCGCTCACGCAACTGGCGCATATCGTCCCCACCAAGCGGCGGCATCGGCATCCTCTTCGATTGGTTTGGACGATTCTGCGCAAGTTGCCGGAACTTTGTCAACTGATGCCCATTTAGTTGCCGGAACTGGGCCCGCGTGGCATCCTCCCGTGTGCGCAACTGCACCGCAATCCGTTGGCGACCCCAGGACCGACACCGCCGTAAACGATTCTGCGCGATGGGGCGCGGTGAGAAGGCGAGCCAGCTGGGGTTTGCGTAAACGATTCTGCGTAGCGCCACCGCTTTCGCACCGAGCCATGGCGTCGCGTAAACGATTCTGCGGAAGTCTCGGGCGATGTCGTCGTCCGGACCACACCAGTTCTCCCGATTCGGCTCTGTTTACGCAGAATCCCTTACGTTCCGATTGGACGGCGTCCAGTTTGCGCAGAATCGCTTACGACACGGCATTTGGTTGTCCACGCAGGATCGCTTACGGAAAGATCCATCCACGCAGAAAGGTTTACCAATCCACGCAGGATCGCTTACGCCGAATCGGCCTATCAGCGCAGGATCGCTTACGCGACTCGGGCCTTTCCACGCAGGATCGCTTACCAAACCTAAGAAGACTCCTTTCCAAAAACCTCAAGGAGGGCCCGCGTAAACGATTCTGCGATTTATTTTTCGACTAAGAGTCCGTCCTGAAAGATTATGTCCTGGCGAGGCGGCGGAGCACCAGGCGGATCATGGCGAGGCGGATGAAGGCGACCGAGGTGCGCAGGTACTGTTCGTAGTGGCGCACGAGCCGACGGCAGGGG
>JAEZID010000158.1 GCA_023416195.1 Pseudomonadota bacterium
CCCTGGAGGTCGGGAAGTCCGGCGAGGCGGCGCGCCACGCCCGGCAATCCCTGATCCTGGCGCCGGATCTGTTCGAGGGACAGGTCGCGCTGGCCGGCGCGCTCGACGCCCACGACGCTCCCGGCGCCCATGACGATGCCCTGCGATGGTGGGAGCGGGCCATCCGCTGCAACCCCGGCCGGGCCGACGCCTTCACCGGCCGCACGGTCAACCTGCTCACCCGCGCGCTCGGGGCGCCGCCGGCACCCCGGCCCACCGGTCCGGCCGGGCGCCGCCTCGCTTCGACCCTCTTCGGCCGGCACGGCCGGTTCGGCAACCAGCTTCTTCAATACGGCGTGCTTCGCCTGTACGCCGCCCACCATGACCTGACGCTGGAGGTGCCCGCGTGGCCCGGGCGCCATCTGTACGGCCTGGACGATCCGCTGCCGGGCACCCCTCTGCCGCCCGTGCCCGAAGCGGAGGGGGAGGGCGCCATCGTCGCCGCGCTGGAGGGCAAGGAGGCGCCGGTCCTGGCCGACCGCGACGTCACCGGCTACTTCTGCGGCGACACCGGGTTCCTGTCGGCGCGCCGCGACGCTTTCCGGGCCTTGTTCACGCCGGGTCCGCGCCTGCGGCCCCACGCCGACGGCATCGCCGCCCGCCTTCGCGCGCGTGGCGGAACGGTCGTGGCCCTGCACCTGCGGCGCGGCGATTTCGGCTGGGGCCGCTTCTGGATCGCGCCCGAAGCCTGGTATCTGCGCTGGCTGGAGAAGGTCTGGCCCGGACTCGACCGTCCGATCCTCTACGTCGCGACCGACGATCCCGCCTGCCTGACCGCCTTCGCGGCCTACCGGCCGCTGTGCGCTCGCGACCTTGCCGAGCCGATCCGGGGTGCGGAGTTCTTCACGGACTTCCACGCGCTGTGCGTGGCCGACATTGTCGCCATCTCCAACAGCAGCTTCTCCTTCACCGCCAGCATGCTGAACCGGATGGCCATGGGCTTTCCCACGGGCTTCCACCGGCCGGACCGCGACCGGCAGGCGCTGGTTCCCTACGACCCCTGGAACAGCCCGGTGCTGCTGTGACGACGATCCGCCAACCCGATCCGGCCGCGCTGCTGCACGCCGGCATGGCCCATCACGGCGCCGGGCGGGCCGCCCAGGCGGAGGCGCTGTACCGGCAGGCGCTGGACGCCCGGCCGAACCATCCCGACGCCTTGCACCTGCTGGGAGTCCTGGCCCTCCAGGCCGGCAATCCGGCGGCGGCGGCCGGGCTGATCGGGCAGGCGATCCGCTTCGACGCGGGAAACCCGGTCTTCTTCTCCAACCTGGCCATCACGCTGCGCCGCCTCGGCCGGCGCGAGGACGCGGCGGCGGTCTGCCGGCGGGCGCTGGCGCTGGCGCCGGACTTCGCCGACGCGCTCAACAACCTGTCCAACATCCTATCCGACCAGGACGATCATGGCGGGGAAGCGGCCGCGCTGCGCCGGCTGCTGCGGCTCAAGCCGTTTTTGACCGACCAGCGGCTGCAACTCGGGCGCGCCCTCCTTCTCGACGGGCGGCCGGAGGAGGCGGTCGAGGCGTTCATGACGCTACTCGGCATCCAGCCGGCCTCGGTGGCCGCCTATACGAACCTGGGCGTGGCGCTGCGTCGGCTCGGCCGGCTCGACGAGGCCGTTGCCGCCTACCGCAGCGCGCTGGGTTTCTCGCCCGGAGAGCCCGGCACGCTCAACAACCTCGGCATCGCCCTTCAGGAGCTCGGCGCCTATGCGGAGGCGGTTGCCTGCTTCCATCGCGCCATCGCCGTCAAGCCGGAGGACGCGGCCACCCACCTCAACCTCAGCCTCGCCGCGCGCGACGAGATGCGGGTGGACGCGTCCATCGCGCTCGCCCGGCGGGCGGTCCGGCTCGATCCGGCCCAGGCGGAAGGGCACACCGCGCTCGGTTTCGGCCTGCTGCTGCAAGGCCGCCTGGAGGAGGGCTTCGCCGAGTACGAATGGCGCTCGCGCATGGCGGATTTCCCCTCGCCCCGGCGCGGCTTCGCCTCGCCCGCCTGGGACGGATCCGACCTGACCGGGCGGACGCTGCTGATCCACGACGAGCAGGGGGTGGGCGACACGATCATGCTGGCCCGCTACGCCCTTCTTCTGCAATCCAGGGGCGTGCGCGTCCATCTGGAGTGCAACAGGCAGCTTGTCCGCCTGCTGTCGTCCATGCCGGGAATCGAAGGGGTGATCGGCCGGTTCGAGCCGCCGCCGCCGCACGATGCCCACGTCGCCCTGGCCAGCGTGCCCCACCGGCTCGGCACGACGCTCTACACCATTCCCGCCCAAACGCCCTACTTCCGGGCCGAGCCGGAGTTGGTGAGGGCGTGGAGCGAGCGGTTGTCTCCGGCGGGGGACGGACGGCTGCGCGTCGGTCTGGTCTGGGCCGGCAATCCCGAATTCAAGGGCGACCGCTTGCGCTCGCCCGGCCTCGCCGCCTTCCGCCCGCTGCTGGACGTCGCCGGGATCGACTTCTACGGGTTGCAGAAGGGGCCGGGGCGTCGCGATCTGGAGCATGCCGGCCCGCTTCCCGCCAGCTTCACGGATCTGGGCGCGACGATCGGGGATTTCGCCGACACCGCCGCGATCATGGACCAGCTCGATCTGATCGTCAGCTCCTGCACCGGCCCGGCCCATCTGGCCGGCGCGCTGGGCCGTCCGGTCTGGACCGTCCTGCCCTTCGCGCCCGACTGGCGCTGGCTGGAGCATGGCGTCTGCACTCCCTGGTACCCGACCATGCGCCTGTTCCGCCAGGAGCGGCCGGGCGATTGGACCGGCGTCATGCACCTCGTCCGAACCGCGCTCGCCGCACTCGCGCGCGACAAGGCCCGGGAAGTCAGGTCCAGGGCCTGAAGGGCCGGATGCGCCGGGCCTCCACATCCGGCTCGACGAACAGCCGGGCACGCCGGTTGAGCCGGGCGGCGAGCTGGCTGAACCCGCTCGCCGCGCTGATGCCGACGACGTCCGCCTGGGTCAGCACGTGGAAATCCTGGAGATACTCCAGACCCGGCCAATCGGGGGCGACGTCGGCCCGCACCAGCGGCCGGAACTCGGCGAAGGCGCCCCGCACCGCCGCCAGATCGTCGCTGGCCAGATAGAGCACCGGCCGTTCGATGCCGGGCCAGATCTCCCGCAGCCACGCGAGATACCAGTCCGTCTCGGTGATCGGGTAGCCGAAGGTGAGGAAGTCGCCGCGCCGGATGTGGATCGCCACGACGGTCGATCCCCCCGCCCGCAGCCGCTCGACCGCCGGGTCGAGCCAGGGCGCCCAGACGGTGCGCGGCCTGAGCCAGGATTGCACCCGCTCCCGGTACCGCTCCTTGTGCTCGAACAGGAAGAGCGGGGACAGCATGTCGCGGTCGGCCAGCGGCGGGTCGGCGGCCCGTCCGGTGATCCAGTCGTTGAGCCTGTGGCGGGGAAAGAGCAGCGGCGGCAGAGGGCCGCTCTGCGGCGGGTCGTTGATGTCGAAGAACGCGCCGCCCACCCAGTCCGGCGTTTCCAGGACATAGCCGAATTGCTCGGCGTAGAGCCGCAGCATCACATATTCCAGCGCGTTGTGGGCGAAGCGCCCCCGGTTCGCCAGCGTCGAGGAGGTGATGCGGGGACGCGCGCCGGGCCGTCCGGCCGCCGGCCGCCTCAGCCTCAACCCCTTGCCGGCCAGCGAGGAATGCAGCGCGGCCAGGGACTTGACGGTGAAGAACCAGCCGTGATCGCCCTGGACATGCGCCAGCCTCGCGGCGGCGGCCTGCGGGTTCCCCTCGGCGAGGTCCACCGCCGCCAGGGCGGTCAGGCATTCCCCCACATAACGGACCCCCGCCAGCGGCGTTTCGGCCAACTTCTGGAAGAGCGCGCGCGCTTCCCTCAGCCGATTGCGCCGAAGAAGGATTTGGGCCAGCAGTTCGAGGGCGTCCGGCACGGGCGTCCCGGCCGTCCCCAGCCTGTCCAGAAGCACCCGCTCCGCCTCGTCCTCGCGTCCGAGATCGGCAAGCGCCTGCGCGAACCGCGTGGCGGCGACGCCCAGCCCGGCGTCGGCGGAACGTCCGTAGGCCAGAACCGCCCCCGCCGGGTCGCCGGACTGGTGATGGACGTGGCCGAGGTTGTACCAGCATTCCGCGCTGTCCGGCGCCAGGGTGCAAGCCCGTCGCAGGGCAACCGCCGCCTCGTCCTCGCCGCCCCGCTCCAGCAGCGCCGAACCCAGATTCATGTGGGCGTGCACGAGGTCGGGCTCGACCGCGACGGCGTTGCGCTGGCTGGCGATGGCCTCGTCGAGCCGCGCCGCGTGGCGCAGCGCAAGCCCCAGATCATGGTGCGGCCGGGCCGTTCCGGGCTGAATCCGGACCGCCCGGCGCAGCGCCGCGATGGCCTGGGGAAGCCGCGCGCTGCCTTGACGTTCGAGCGCTCCCCCGAATCCGTGCCACGCCGTCGCCCAGGCCGGAGCGAGCAGGACGAGCCGGCGCCACTCGGCGGCGGCCTCCGCCGCGCGTCCGGCCTCGCCCAGGATGTTGGCGCGGTTGAGGCGCGCCTCCAGGAACTCCGGGCTGAGGCGGAGCGCGCGGCCGATCAGCGCCAGCCCGTCCTCCAGCCGCCCGGAACGCCGCAGGACGAGTCCGAGCAGATGCAGGGCGTTGACCTCGTTCGCGTCGCTGTCGAGCACGCGGCGGTAGAGCGCCTCGGCCTCGGCGAAGCGGCCCGCGCGGTGATGCTCCAGCGCCGTGGCCAGAAGGTCGGCGGTCACCGGTCGATCCGCTGGCGGGCGATCCGTTCAAGGTCGGCCTCGACCATCTCGCCGATCAGCTCCTCAAGCCCGGTCCTCGGCTCCCAGCCCAAGTCCCGTCTGGCTTTCGACGCGTCGGCCTCAATGAAGCGCCCCTCCCCCGGACGCAGCAGGGCCGGATCGACGACGACATGGTCGTCCATGGCGAGACCGGCATGCGCGAAGGCGATCCGGCAGGCGTCGCGCACCGTGGCCGTCCGGCCGGTCGCGACGACGTAGTCGTCGGGCCGGGCCTGCTGGAGCATTCGGTGCATCGCGGATACGTAATCGCGCGCATGGCCCCAGTCGCGCCGGCTGTCCAGGTTCCCGAGCCGCAGCGTTTTCGCTTTCCCGAGCTTTATCCGGGCGACCCCGTCCGCGATCTTGCCGAGGACGAAATCCGTGCCCCGGAACGGCGATTCATGATTGAACAGGATGCCGCAGCTCGCGTGAAGCCCAAGGGTGTCGCGGTAGTTGACGGCGGTCAGATGGGCGAAGAGTTTGGCGACGGCGTAGGGGGATCGCGGCTGGAACGGCGTGGACTCGTCCCGCCGGTCCTGTTCGGCCCCGCCGAACATCTCCGAGGACGAGGCCTGGAAAAAACGGGCCGAGGGCCAGGACAGCCGCAGCGCCTCCAGCAGCACCAGGGCGGCCTGCGCCGTGTCCTTCGTGGCCTGGACCGGATCCTGCCAGGAGGAACGGACCACCGACTGGCCCGCCAGATTGTACACCTCGTCCGGCCGTTCCCGCTCCAGCAGGCGCGACAGGCCGAAGGGATCGGTCAGGTCCACGTCGACGACCCGCACATCCCCGGCGACGCCGAGCCCCCGCAGGCGGTGCATGGGGGCGCCGAGCCTGCCGCTCCGGACGATGCCGACGACCTCGTATCCCTTGTCGAGCAGCAGCCTCGACAGATAGGCGCCGTCCTGGCCCGCGATTCCGGTGATCAGGGCTTTGCTCATCCCCGGCGCCTCATGCCGCCGCCAGCATCGCCAGCTCCTGGGCGACACGCTCGACGACCGCAGCCCAGTTGCCGGATTCGGTCTGCTGGAACAGCCGCATCGTCGGATACCAGGGGGTGTCCGCGCGGTTCTGGAGCCAGCGCCAGCAGCCGTCGTAGCGGGACAGCACCCACACCGGCTTGCCCAGCGCCCCGGCCAGATGCGCGACCGAGGTGTCAACGGTGATCACCAGATCCAGGCGCAGGATGAGCGCCGCCGTATCGGCGAAATCCTCGACCTCCCCCATCCCGTTCCAGAGGCTCATTCCGAGAGGAGGATCGTCGAGCTGGGCCGCCGGAGCGCCCATCTGGAGATTCACCAGGGTGACGTTCGGGATCCGGGCAAGCGGCGCGAAATCGCGTAGCGTCATGCTGCGGCGCCGATCGGTCAGATTGGCGCGCAGCAGGCCGGGCCGGGGATCCCCCGACCACACCAGCCCGACCCGCAGGCCGCCGCCGGGAAGCGGCTTACCAAGCCATTTGCCGATGCTCGCCACGGGCGGGAAGAGATAAGGGACCGCGCCGGGGATGCTGTCCAGCTCCGTGCCGAAGAGGCGCGGCAGCGACATCAGCGAGCACAGGAAGTCCGGTGCCGGAAACGGCTCGTTCAGGCCATGGACCGCCGCCACCTTCGGCATCTCGGCCACCAGCCGCTTCAGGGCCGGCTGCACCACCAGCACGACGCGCCCGCCCCGGTCGGCGACGAGGGGCGCGTATCGCACGAAGTGCAGGGTGTCGCCATGCCCCTGCTCGGCGTGCAGCACGATGGTCGCCCCCTGAAGCGGCTCGCCCCGCCAGGGACGGCCGATGGGAGCGACCGGCGGAAGCTGGCCGGTCTCCCAGCGGGCCTCGTAATGCTCCCACGCCTCCTTCAGCTGTCCCGCCTTCAGCAGCGCGAGGGAAAGGTTGAACCGCGCGTCGGGATGCTTGGGCTCGGCCGCCAGCGTGCGGCGGAACAGATCCTCCGCCTGAACGAGGTTGCCCAGATCGAGATGGATGATCCCGAGATTGTTGGTCGCCGAGACGTGCGACGGGGCGATCCGCAGCGCCCGCAGGCAATGCGCCTCGGCGGCCGCGAAATCCGCCTGATCCTGGGCCTGCGACCTCACCACGTAGCCGAGATTGGCGTAGGGGTCGGGGTGGTCGGGCTTCAGCACGATCGAGCGGCGGCACAGCCGGGTCGCGGCCGGTCCGTCGTTCATTTCCCAAACGACGCTGGCGAGGTTGTTCCAGGCCCCGGCATGCTCGCGCGACAGCGTGAGCGCGCGACGGTAGGCCGTTGCCGCATCCGGATAGGTTTTCGACCGGGAGGCAACCGCGCCGATGTTGACGTAGGCCTGCACCGAGGTTGGATCGATCGCGATCGCCGCCCGGTAGGCCCGACGCGCCTCGCCCAATTGGTTGTTGAGGAGGCGGGCGTCCGCCATCGTGATCAGGTCCGACGCGGCGGGGACGCGCAACCGCCAGAGCCATGTCTGCAAGGGCGTCGCCGCCGGCGCCTGCTTCAACAGGTTCGCGAGAGCCTCCCAATAGCTTGGGTTCAGCGCCAGGGCGCGCCGGTATTCGTGGCACGCCTTGTCCGGCCGGTTGAACGCGCGGTACGCCTCGCCCAGGCTGTTCCGGTACATCGCCTGCGTGGCGTCGATCCTCAAGGCGCGCCGGATCCAAACCTGCGCCCGGTCGGCCAGTCCTTTTTGCAGCTCAACCAATCCGTGAAGATGGAGGGCGTCGGACTGTGTCGGCTGCAACGCGAGGATGCGGCGGTAGAACGCATCGGCCTTTCCATCCCCGGCGCGGTGACGAGCAATGGCGGCGGACAGTAAACCGGATACGTCTGAACCGGCGCTTGGAGCCGACGTATCGTGGTCCCACCATTGCGCGGCCTGCACCATGACTTTCCTTCCTCATCGCGGGGAATTTGGAACGTACAGACTCTTCTGAAAAACGTTAATTTGTATTTTTTGCCGGAGGAATGATCAATTCCAAACCTGCGGGAACGCCCCGGCGGGGCGTTGATGCGCAAATCGGGCTGAACCGCACCGAGTTTGTCGGAGGCCATTCGGCTTGAGTCACGCCGCCATGGCGACGTCCTCGGTTTGAGCATAGAAGCGCGCTTCGGCCTCGGCGGGCGGACTGTTGCCGATGGGCACGAGCAGGCGCCGGTGATTGAACCAGTCCACCCATTCCAGGGTGGCGAACTCGACGGTCTTCAGGGTGCGCCACCGGCCACGGCGCCGGTTCACCTCGGTCTTGTAGAGGCCGTTGATCGTCTCCCCTCAGCTCCGCATCACTGCGCGAGCGGGCCTTTTGCAGCTCGGTTCGACCCCGTGGACGGCGCGATGCGCGTCGATGAAGGCGATCATTTCCGAAACGGGCGGTCGAGCTCCGCCTGGGCAAAAGACGCCGATGCCTTGCGCAGAATCCCGTTCGTCTGGAGCAACTCCCGGATCTCGCGTTCCAGCGCCCTGATCCGCTCCTGTTCGTCCGTCGCGGCCCCGGCCGCTTGCCAGGGGCTTATTTGGGTGATGCCTGCTTCGTCATGATGACCCCACTCTCTCAAGAAGCGGGGCCTCCTGTCTAAGACGGTTCACCGGTGATTGACAGCGCGGGGGCGGGCCATTATGACGGTGCCCATCGTCAGCGGTTCCCCTTGGCGCAAGCCGGGGGATTAAAAGGGAACGACGGAAGGACGGGATTTTCCCGTGCAAGCCGTGGCTGTCCCCGCAACTGTGAGCGGTGAGTCGGTGCCAATCACGCC
>JAEZID010000430.1 GCA_023416195.1 Pseudomonadota bacterium
CGGCCATGGTGCCGGACTTCCGCGTCATCGAGGCGCACGGCAAGATGAAGCCCGACGCGCTGGACGACGCCATGACCGCCTTCGCGGAGGGGGCGGGAGATCTGCTGCTCGCCACCAACATCGTCGAAACCGGGCTGAACATCCCCAACGCCAACACGCTGATCGTCCACCGCGCCGACCGCTTCGGGCTGGCGCAGCTGCACCAGCTTCGCGGCCGGGTGGGGCGGGCGGCGGTGCAGGGCCGCTGCTGGCTGACCGTGGAGCCGGATCAAAAGTTGTCCGAAGCGGCGCGCGAGCGCCTGCGCGTGCTGACCAGACTCGACCGGCCGGGGGCGGGTTTCGAGCTGGCCGCGCGGGATCTCGGACTGCGCGGCTCTGGCGATCTTCTCGGCGAGGAGCAGTCCGGCCATCTGCGCGATGTGGGGGCGGAGCTGTTCCAGGAGATGCTGCGTCAGGCGGTGGAAGCCGCCCGCGCCGGACGGCCCGTTCCCGCCACCATCGCGCCGCGCGTCACGCTGGGCGAGGAGGTGCGGATCCCCGAGGACTTCATCCGCGACGCCAACCTGCGGCTGGCCGTCTATCGCCGTCTCGCCACGCTCGACGACCCGGAGGAGCGGGAAAGCTTCGCCGCCGCCATCGCCGACCGTTTCGGCCCGCTGCCCGAGGCCATGGAGACGCTGATGGATCTCGGCGCCCTGAAGTGCCTCAGCCGCGAGGCGGGTGTCGCGGCGCTGGACATCGGCCCGAACGGCGCGCTTCTGGCCTTCGCCGAGGATGCCGGGCCGGAGGCGGCGGCGCTGGAACGCTTTGTCGAACGCAAACCGGGCCTGAAGCTCCGGCCCGACGGGCGCCTCGTGCTCGCCGCCGGGGATCGGCCGCCGGACGCCTTTCGCGGGGCGGTGCGGCGCCTGCTGCGCGATCTGGTCCGGCTGCGGAAGGTTCAGACCGTCTCGACGAAGCCGCAGGCGGAGAGCGCCGCCAGCATGTGACCCGGAACCGGCGCGACCGCCCCCACCGCTTCCCGCGACGGGTAGAGGGGCAGGGAGATGGCGCGGGAGTGCAGGTGCAGCGGCTTGTCCGCCGGGCCGCCATACTGCGGATCGCCCAGCAGCGGGCAGCCGAGCGCCGTGGCGCAATGCACGCGGATCTGGTGGGTGCGGCCGGTGTGCGGCTTCAGCTCCAGCCACGTGATGCCGTCGCCCCGGCCCATCACCGTGTACTCGGTCACCGCCGTCTGCGCGCCGTCGTCGTCCGGCGCCGCCGCGACGATGCGCCAGCCGCCGGTCTTGTTGCTGACCTTCTTCAGCGGCCGTTCGATGCGCCCCTGCTCCTCCGCCGGGGATCCGGCGACGACGGCCCAATAGGTCTTGTCCACCTTGCCGTCCTGGAACAGCTTGCCCAGCTTGCGCAGCGCCTTCGGGTGCCGCCCCAGGATCAGGCAGCCCGACGTGTCGCGGTCGAGCCGGTGCGCCAGCCCCGGCGGCTTCGGAAAGCCGTAGCGCAGGGCATCGAAATGCCGTTCCAGGTTCGGCCCGCCGCCCGGTCCGGCGTGGACCGGCAGCCCCGCCGGCTTGTCGATGATGAGCATCAGCCCGTCGCGGTACAGCACGCGGGCCTGGATCTGGTCTGGGGTCATGATGTCCTTAACGGGCGAGGCGCTCGCCCCCTCCCTAATCCTCCCCCGCCAATGCGGGGGAGGGGATAGAGAAGCGGGTCAGGCGAGCTTCAACTCCTTGAAGAAGTCGTTGCCCTTGTCGTCCACGATGATGAAGGCCGGGAAGTCCTCGACCTCGATGCGCCAGATGGCTTCCATGCCGAGTTCGGGATACTCGACGCACTCAACCTTCTTGATGCAGTCCTGGGCCAGACGGGCGGCGGCGCCGCCGATGGAGCCCAGGTAGAAGCCGCCGTGCTTCTGGCAGGCCGCCGTCACCTCGGGGCTGCGGTTGCCCTTGGCCAGCATGACCATGGAGCCGCCCGCCGCCTGGAACTGATCGACGAAGCTGTCCATGCGCCCGGCCGTCGTCGGGCCGAACGAGCCCGAGGCGTAGCCTTCCGGGGTCTTCGCCGGGCCGGCGTAGTAGATCGGGTGGTTCTTGAAATAGTCGGGCAGCGGCTCGCCGGCGTCCAGGCGCGCGCGCAGCTTGGAATGGGCGAGGTCGCGGGCGACGATCAGCGGGCCGGTCAGCGACAGCCGGGTGCGGATCGGGTGCTTGCTCAGCGTGGCGAGGATCTCGCTCATCGGCTGGTTCAGGTCGATCTTCACCACCTCGCCGGCCAGATCGCCGTCGGTGATCTCCGGCAGGTACTTGGCCGGATCGGTCTCCAGCTGCTCCAGGAAGATGCCGTCCTTGGTGATCTTGCCCACCGCCTGACGGTCGGCCGAGCAGGACACGCCGATGCCGATCGGCATGGAGGCGCCGTGGCGCGGCAGGCGGATGACACGCACGTCGTGGCAGAAGTACTTGCCGCCGAACTGCGCGCCGATGCCCATGCCCTGGGTCAGCTTGTGGACCTCGGCCTCCATGGCCAGATCGCGGTAGGCGTGCGCGTCCTCGCCGCCCTCGGTCGGCAGGTTGTCGAGGTAGCGGGCCGACGCCAGCTTCACCGTCTTCAGGTTCTGCTCGGCCGACAGGCCGCCGATGACGATGGCGAGGTGGTAGGGCGGGCAGGCCGAGGTGCCGAGGTAGCGGATCTTGTCCTCAAGGAACTTCAGCAGCCGGTCCGGCGCCAGCACCGACGGGGTGGCCTGGTGCAGGAAGGTCTTGTTGGCCGACCCGCCGCCCTTGGCCATGAACAGGAATTTGTAGGCGTCCTCGCCCTCCGCGTAGATCTCCACCTGGCCGGGCAGGTTGTTGCGGGTGTTCTTCTCCTCGTACATGGAGATCGGGGCGAGCTGGCTGTAGCGCAGGTTGCGCTTCAGGTAGGCGTCGCGCGCGCCCTCGGAGAGTGCTGCCTCGTCGCCGCCCTTGGTCC